>JAFOGM010000193.1 GCA_017386805.1 Bacillota bacterium | reverse complement strand
ATGTGGTTCTGGTGGAAGAACCCACATCGCCGGACCTGTTCCGCAGCTTCCAGCTGAAGAGCGTTAAGGTGGTAACCATTCCTACAGATGAGGACGGTATCGTTGTGGGTGTGGTGGACTCCATAATCCGTAAACACCGCCCCAAGCTGATCTGTGTTCATTCCGGCTATCAGGATCCCAGTGGCGTCAGCACCACCCTGGAACGGAGAAAAGCTCTGTTGAAGTTGAGTTATCGATACGGTATTCCCATTCTGGAAAACGACGATTCATCGGAATTGTACTACGGAGAGAACCAGCCGGTTTCTTATAGTTCTCTGGATCAGGGGAATTCGGTGGTTTCCATCTATTCCTTCGATTTGACGTTCACACCGGGAGTAAGGATCGCCTGCGTTCTGGGACCCCGTCAGGTCATCGATAATATGAGTAAAATCGTAGCCATGCGTCTAACCTGCTTCGACAGCTTGTCGCAGATGATTCTTTATGAATGCATCCAGACGGGGATTTACGAAGCGGCCTTGAAACGAATGCGGAAGGAATATCGGAAAAAACGGGACCTGATGGTGGAGTTGCTCCAGCCGTTGTGGGATATGGGAGCCCAGTGTCACATTCCAGAAGGCGGGATCTATCTTTGGATCCGGCTTCCCGATGACATCGTTCGTGGAGACCGCTTGAAGAAATGTGCAGAAAAAAGAAATCTTCTGATCGTACCGGGATATTTATTCTTTCCCTACGGGACCGGTGGAGAAGAGTACATTCGCCTGAATTATTCCTTCCCGTCGGAAGAACAGATTAGAGAAGGAGTTTCAAAACTGATCGAAGCGGTGAAAGAAGCGCAGACCAGTGGGGAAAATGACTAACTGGTACGTGCAAATAATCTTTAACTGGTACTTTTCATTTTTGGCGAATGGTGTATGATAAAAATGTGAAATGAATCACATAAAAATATTTAATCGCATTTATCGTACCCGCAAATATATACTCTCACCTATTACGTAAAAGGACCAATTGTGAAATTGGTCTTTTTACATTTTTGCGTTATTGGGATATAATAGGGGGGAAGAGTTTCTTGGAGAAGAGGGGACAAGCTATGATTCGCGAATCCACAAAAAAACGCATATTTGAAATCATACAAATCGGAAAAGAAACCGACTTTGTCAGCAGAGCCTTCGACTTTACTATTGTGGCAGCGATTCTGCTGAATTTATTGATCGCCATTGCAGAAACCTTCGAAACCATGGAAGTCTACACTTCCCTGTTCCGAAGCGTGGAGGCAGCTACGGTGATCCTGTTTACGGTGGAATACGTTCTCAGGGTATGGACGGCGGGATATTTGTATCCAGAGAAAAGCGGTGGGAGAGCTGTGGTGAAATTTGTCACATCCTTCTACGGTATTGTTGATCTGTTGTCGTTTTTACCGTTTTACCTTCCTGTTTTCTTTCCGGAAGGGATTGTTGCTTTCCGCATGTTCCGCATCGTCAGGATCCTGCGATTGTTCCGGGTCAACAAGTATTACGATGCGCTGAATGTAATTGGAAGAGTACTGCGGAGAAAGAGAAGCCAGCTGATTTCCTCGGTATTCATTATTTTTGTATTGATGACAGCGTCATCCCTGTGTATGTACAGTCTGGAACACGAGGCACAGCCGGAGGTGTTTCAGAATGCCTTTTCCGGATTCTGGTGGGCGGTATCCACCCTGTTGACCGTAGGGTATGGTGATATTTATCCCATCACTGTGGTGGGTCGAATCTTTGGGATCGGAATCACTTTCCTGGGGGTAGGGATGGTTGCCATTCCTACCGGTATTTTGTCCGCAGGGTTTGTGGAAGAAATGTCGGAAATTCAAACGACTGGGAAAGAAGGAGAGACGGAAAAGAACTACTGCCCCTACTGTGGAAAGAAGCTGAATTGAAAAACAAAAAACGCCTTGTCATGGAACCATGAATGTTCTGTGACAGGGCGCTTTTGTTTTTTGATGTTATTTGAAATAATCGATAGCCAGGTCGAAGAAGGCCTGCATGGGGGGAGTGACGCGCTTATCGCGGTGATGGAACAACTGGATACAGTCGGAGAATTCCAGGCCGGGAACATCCAGAACAGAAACCTTTCCAGCCTCTAATGCACTCTGGAATGTATATTCCGGGAGATAGGAAAGACCCAGGCCGCGGGAAACCAATTCCACGATGATCTGAGGATTGGTCATTGTAATTGTCGGTTCCATACTGACATCGTGATGGGCCAGCCAACGTTCGAAATAATCGCGGTAGCTGTGCTGGTTTTCTGTCAGGATGAAACGTTCTTCCGCCAGTTCTTCCGGTGTAAAAGCGTGGGATGTCCGGAAGCGTTCGCTGCTTCCGATCAGGCGCAGGGGAGACCAGGCTTCCAGAATGGTCAGAACGTCATTTTCGGTTCTGGGCTGAGATACGGTGAATACGGCGTCCACCTGATTCTGGCGCGGGGCACCGATGATTTCGCTGCCTTCCAGGATCACGATCTCGGAGCGGATTTTGGGATACTGGAGATGAAGCTGGGACAGCAGATCCGGCAGGATGGTTGCAGCCAGAGAATCTACGGTACCCAGGCGAAGGATTCCTTCCGGTTCGGAGTCGTCCAGTCCCAGGGAAGAAGCCTGTTCTGCGGCTTCGATGATGGTGTTGGCATAGACCATGAGCTGACGGCCTTTGTCGGTCAGGGAGACTTGTTTTCCGATGCGATCAAAGAGCTGGACCTGAAGTTCCTTTTCCAGCTGGCGAATCTGAATCGTTACCGCCGACTGGGAATAGCCCAGAAGAGCAGCAGCCTGCGTGAAGTTTTGTGTTTCAGCCACTTTTAAAAACGTGGTCAATGTTCTGATTTCCATAAGCGATCCTCGTTAAAAAGTTTGAATTATCATAAAATAAAATCATTATTTTTATAATCATCATAAAAATTTATAATTATAATGTATCGAAAATTGAACCAATCGTCAACTGTTTTTAGCAGGTTGTAACGTTGCGTTTGTAATCTAAGCATGGTATAATCATTGTAACTGGGTGCGGCGGACAATCGTCAATGGTGAGACCGCCGCCTGCCATACATAATGAAACAATCGATCATCGATCGATGTGAATGGAGGACGATTATTATGGATTTACTGTTTTACAATGGTGTGATCCACACCATGGACGACGAAGAACGTGTAGTTGAAGCAGTTGGTGTTACCGATGGTAAGATCACTTTCGTAGGTTCCAACGAAGAAGCTGCTAAGCTGGAAGCTAAGGAAAAGATCGACCTGGAAGGTAAGCTGATGCTGCCTGGCCTGATCGAAGGTCACATGCACCTGTGCAACTACGCTTTCACCAATGTGAACGTAGCTCTGTTTGACGCTACTTCCGTAGAAGACTGCTTAGCAAGAGCTAAGAAGTTCCGTGAAGACAATCCGGAAGCTAAGTGGCTGTATTGCCGTGGCTGGAACGAAGACAACTTCACCGAAAAGAGATATCCCACCAGAGAAGAACTGGACGAAATCTGCCCGGACATTCCCATCCTGATGACTCGTGTATGCGGTCACGTTGGTATCACCAACTCTCTGGCATTCGACAGAATCGCTGCTCTGCCGGAAGCTGCTAAGCTGGGCGATCAGATGGTTCGTGAAACCGGTAGACTGTACGAAGACTCCTGCCAGCTGTACTACAACATTCTGGAAGCTCCCGGTCAGGAATACATCAAGAACCTGATGAGATATTCCATGAAGAAGCTGAACGAAGTCGGTATCACTCAGGTTCATCCCGATGACTTCTCCGCTGTTCCCGGTACTACCTGGAAGGACATCATGAATGCATACAAGGATCTGGCTGCAAACGACGAAATGACCGTTCGTATCTATCAGCAGTCCCTGTTCCTGAGATATGAAGACTATCAGGAATTCTTAGCTGAAGGCAACAGAATGGGAGACACCTACGGCTTCTACACCGTTGGTCCTCTGAAGCTGCTGCAGGACGGTGCATTAGGTGCTAAGACCGCTGCTCTGTCCGAACCCTACGTTGGTTCCGAAGATAACTACGGTATCGTTACCATTCCGCAGGAAGATCTGGACAGATACGTTCTGACCGCTCAGGAACATGGCCAGTCCGTAGCTGTACACTGCATCGGTGACAAGGCTATGGATATGTTCATGGACGCTGTAGAAAAGGCTCAGGCTGCTTGCCCCAGAGATGACATGCGTCACGGTATCGTTCACGTACAGATCACCACCAAGAAGATCCTGGAAAGAATGGCTAAGCTGGGTATCGTAGCTTACATCCAGCCCGTATTCATCGGCTACGACATGACCATCGTAGAAGACAGAATCGGTTACGAAAGAATGCAGGACACCTACGCTTGGAAGACCATGGACGACATGGGCATCCTGACCGTTGGTGGTTCCGACGCTCCGATCGAAAGCTTCGACATCATGGAAAACATCTACTTCGCAGTAACCCGTGAAAAGCTGGCTGGTGGTCCGGAAGGCGGCTGGCTGCCTCACCAGAAGGTAAGCGTAAACGATGCTGTTAAGATGTTCACCACTCACGCAGCAAAGGCTCGCTTCGGCGAAAATGAATTCGGCCAGATCAAGGAAGGCTTCCACGCTGACCTGACCGTACTGTCCGACAACATCTACGAAATCGATCCGCACGAAATCAAGAACGTGAAGGCAGTTCGTACCGTAGTTGCAGGTAAGACTGTATACGAAGCTTAATTGCTTATAATTGCATGGAATGAATAAAGAAGACCGCGCAGGGATTTCCCTGTGCGGTTTTCGTTTTTGAAAAAAGAGGTTACTGCTTAGGGCGAAGGCATGTGATATAATAAAAAATAATAAGAAATGGGAGGAGAACGCAGGTGGAGCGACTGACGAAGAAAAACCGAATACGGCTGATCGCTTCTTTGCTTCTAATTCTGATAGGAGCGGCAACCGTCGCTCTCTGCCGGACAAATCCGGCCTTCGCAGATTGGTACGTCAGCGGACCGTTTCAGTTCTTTCCAAATGTAATCGGTCGAATCACCGGTCTGTTTCCGTTTTCGGTGTATGAATTTGTAATTTACGGCTTGGTGTTCCTGGGGTTTTGGTTTATCTGGAAGGGTGTGGCAACCCTGCTGCGCAGGGAACGACCGAAAAACGTACAGGAAACGCTGTGCAAAGCGATCTTCTTCGCAGCACTGGTGTTCTGCATCGCCTCCTTTACGATCCTGGGGAACTACGGGCGAAGCCCGGTTGCCGGATACCTGGGGATCGAAACGGGTGAAGCCT
>JAFOGM010000192.1 GCA_017386805.1 Bacillota bacterium | reverse complement strand
CCTGGCGGTGGTCCCCATGATTGCTCTGGCGCTGCTTCCGCCGAACATGGATGATTTTCTGGCCTATTTCGGGATCTGTCTGATTCTGGGGATGGCGGCCGTGGCGGTGAACCTCATGGTTCGCGTGGGGATTCCCCGCGGGGCGGAACAGGTTCTCCTTCAGGAAGGCGACTACACCGTGGAAAACAAAGAGCGCAATCAATGGGCCGGTCCCGTGGCCGGGATCTATTGGCTGATCGTGACGGCAATCTACCTGGCGGTGAGTCTGTACCAGGACAACTGGGATCGCAGCTGGATCATCTGGCCCGTTGCCGGTGTTCTGTTCGGCGCACTGATGCTGGGATGTGGGATGATCAAACGAAAATAAAACAGGATATTTGAACGTTGCCGTGCAAGGAATCGTCGTGGTTCCTTGTGCGGCATTTTTTCATTTATAGATAGGATTCGCCGAAGCAAAAGAAACATACGTTCTTGTTTTGGGAATTGGATTATGATATGATAGATATGTATAAATGTGGGTATGTATATACATAGTTATTGTATTGTTTCTTTCGGAAGGAGAATCGTCGTGGGAGATTTTAAGCTGGTATCGCCGTACAAAATGATGGGGGATCAGCCCAAGGCTGTGGAACAGCTGGTGCAGGGGATCAAGGACGGAAAGCGTCATCAGACTCTGCTGGGTGTTACCGGTTCCGGTAAGACCTTTACCATCGCTAATGTGATCGAAAAAGTGAATAAACCCACGCTGGTGATTTCTCACAACAAGACGCTGGCTGCTCAGCTTCACGGGGAATTCAAGGAATTTTTCCCGGAGAATGCGGTGGAGTATTTCGTAAGCTACTACGACTATTACCAGCCGGAAGCCTACGTTCCTTCCACGGATACGTACATCGAAAAGGACTCCGATATCAATGCGGAGATCGAAAAGCTGCGCCACTCGGCAACCGCCGCTCTGTCCGAGCGCCGGGACGTCATCGTGGTTGCCTCGGTGTCCTGTATCTACGGCTTAGGTAGCCCGCTGGACTATAAGGAGCAGGTGATTTCGTTGCGCCCGGGAAAGGAATACGAACGCAACGAATTGCTGCGCAAGTTAGTGGATATTCAATATAAGAGAAACGACATGGGCTTTGAACGCGGTTGTTTCCGTGTTCGCGGCGATGTGATCGACGTGTGGCCTGCCGGTGCGGAACATTGCGTCCGTATCGAACTGTTCGGCGATGAGGTGGATACCATCAAGGAAATCAATCCGCTGACGGGGGAAATCAACGGCCTGCGCAACCACGTGGCTATTCTTCCGGCGTCTCACTACGTTGTTTCCAAGGAAAAGATGGAGAAGGCCATCGTGGGCATCGAAGCGGAACTGGAAGAACGCCTCCAGTGGTTCAAGGACCGCGGAAAGCTTCTGGAAGCCCAGAGACTGGAGCAGCGGACCCGTTACGATGTGGAAATGCTTCGTGAAGTGGGGATCTGTAAGGGGATCGAAAACTATTCGAGACATATTGCAGGTTTGGAAGCGGGAGAACGGCCCAATACGCTGATCGACTTCTTCCCTGACGACTTTTTGGTAGTCATCGATGAATCCCACGTGATGCTTCCCCAGCTGCGAGGGATGTATGCCGGGGACCGGTCCAGAAAGACTTCCCTGGTGGATTACGGCTTCCGTCTTCCTTCGGCGCTGGACAATCGTCCGCTGCAGTTTGAGGAATTTGAGAAGATGGTGAACCAGGCGGTGTACATCAGTGCGACGCCAGCTGCCTACGAAAAGGAACACAGTGGAAACGTCTGGGCGGAACAGGTGATCCGTCCCACGGGACTTCTGGATCCGGAAATCGACGTTCGGCCCATCGAAGGGCAGATCGACGACCTGATCGGTGAGATCAACAAGGTGACGGCCAAGGGCGACCGCGTTCTGGTTACCACGCTGACCAAGAAGATGGCGGAAAGTCTCACGGATTATCTGCGCAATGTGGGGATCCGCGTCCGCTACTTACATTCGGAAATCGATACCCTGGAACGACTGGAGATCATCCGCGACCTGCGCATGGGTGTGTTCGACGTTCTGGTGGGGATCAACCTTCTGCGAGAGGGGCTGGACATTCCGGAAGTGTCGCTGGTTGCCATTTTAGATGCGGATAAGCAGGGCTTCCTGCGAACGGAAACGTCGCTGATCCAGACCATTGGCCGTGCGGCCCGTAACTCCGAAGGTCACGTCATCATGTACGCGGACTTCATCAGTGATGCCATGAGAGCGGCCATTGATGAAACGGCCCGTCGTCGTGAGATCCAGAAGAAATACAACGAAGAAAACGGCATCACGCCGCAGACCATCAAGAAGTCCATCCGCGCTGTCATCGAAGCAACCAAGGCGGCGGAAGACGAGGGAAGCTACGAAGGAAAGAAGCCTTCCGAGCTGACCAAGAAGGAACTGACGGAGTACGTGAAGAAGCTGGAAAAGGAAATGAAGGAAGCGGCCAAGGAATTGCAGTTCGAGCGTGCGGCTCAGCTGCGTGACCTGGTCTTCGAATACAGAGCACGTCTGTAGCGGTTGCCCGAGGGGCGGTCGTTGACGTATGAGGGAAGAGTATGCGTAATTTAGCGAAAGATATCATTATAAAGGGCGCGAAGGAACACAATCTGAAGAATATCGACGTTGTGATCCCCCGCGACAAGATGGTGGTTCTGACCGGTTTGTCCGGTTCGGGAAAGTCGTCTTTGGCCTTTGATACCATCTATGCAGAGGGACAGCGCCGTTATATGGAGAGCTTGTCGTCCTATGCGAGACAGTTCTTAGGACAGATGGACAAACCGGATGTGGAACACATCGAGGGCTTGTCTCCGGCCATTTCCATCGACCAGAAGACCACTTCCAAGAACCCCAGATCCACCGTGGGTACGGTAACGGAGATCCACGACTATCTGCGACTGATGTATGCCCGCATCGGGGTACCGCACTGTCCGGTCTGCGGTCGTGAAATTTCCAGCCAGAGCGTGGATCAGATCGTGAATCACCTGATGGATCAGGGGCAAGGTGCCCGTCTGACCATCATGGGTCCGGTAGTTCGCCAGAGAAAGGGTGAACATGAAAAGATCCTGGAACGCATCCGAAAGGAAGGGTTCACCAGAGTCCGTGTAGACGATGAAATCAAGGATCTGAATGCGGATGAAATCAAGCTGGAAAAGACCTTTAAACATACCATCGAAGTTGTGGTGGACCGTATCATCGTGAAGCCCGGCGTGGAGAGCCGATTGGCGGAAGCGGTGGAACTGGCCACAGAGCAGGGCGAAGGCCTGGTGGTGGTCACCGTTCAGAAAAAGGACGAGGAGGGAAATACGCTGGAACCGGAAGATGTTCTGTTCAGTACGAAGCTGGGCTGCCCCGATCATGGGATTTCCATTACGGAACTGGAACCGCGCATGTTCTCCTTCAACAACCCCTACGGGGCTTGTCCGGACTGTAACGGTCTGGGCTTTATTCAGAGACTGGACCCCAATCTCATTATTTCCGATCAGGATCTGTCCATTCTGGAAGGGGCGCTGGCTTCGGTATTTGCCTCTATGGTGGATTATGCCAGCTTCTATCGCCAGATGATCGAGGCCCTGGCAAGAGATCACGGGGTGTCTCTGGCAACTCCCTATAAGGATCTTCCGGAAGACTTTAAGCAAGAGCTTCTGTACGGTACCGGCGAACGAAAGCTGGTGTATGACTACGTCAGCCGCAGCGGTAACGTCCAGCACAGAAATCATGTATTCGAGGGCGTGATTCGTAATCTGGAACGCCGTTACGAAGAGACCGGTTCGGAATACATGAAGGAAAAAATGAATAAATACATGAGCTACACCCACTGTCAGAGCTGCGACGGAAAACGTCTCCGTCCGGAGATCCTGGCGGTGACTGTGGGTGGAAAGAACATTGCGGAATTCTCCAATCTATCCATCCATCAGGCGTTGGAGTTCATTGATAATTTAAAGCTGTCGCCCAGGGACGAGGCCATTGCCAGAGCCATCCTGAAGGAGATCCGTGCGCGTCTCTCCTTCCTGGTAGACGTGGGGCTGGATTATCTCACACTGTCCCGTTCCGCAGGAACGCTGTCCGGCGGGGAATCTCAGCGTATCCGTCTGGCTACTCAGATCGGTTCCAGTCTGGTAGGCGTCCTCTACATCCTGGACGAACCCAGCATCGGGCTTCATCAGAAGGACAATGAAAAGCTGCTGGCGACTCTGAGAAATCTCACCGACATCGGTAACACGCTAATCGTGGTGGAACACGACGAAGACACCATGTATGCGGCGGATCACATCATCGACATTGGCCCTGGAGCCGGTCTCCACGGCGGAGAACTGGTTTGCGCAGGTACGGTGGATGATATCAAGAACTGTCCGGAATCCCTGACCGGCCAGTATCTCAGCGGAAAGCTGGCGATTCCGGTACCGAAGGAACGCCGCGAAGGAAACGGCCTGGCCATCACTGTGAAGGGTGCGGCGGAGAACAACCTGAAGAACGTGGACGTGGAATTTCCCCTGGGGAAATTCATCTGCGTCACCGGGGTGTCCGGTTCCGGAAAGAGCAGTTTAGTGAATCAGATCCTGTATAAGGGATTGGCGGAAAAGGTGCATCGTGCTCACCTCCATCCCGGAAAGCATGAAACCATTGAGGGAATCGAATATGTGGACAAGGTCATCGATATCGACCAGTCCCCCATCGGCCGTACACCCAGATCCAATCCGGCTACGTATACCGGAGTGTTCGACAACATCCGTGATCTGTTTGCGCAGATGCCGGAAGCGAAGCTGCGCGGCTACGGAAAGGGGCGGTTCAGCTTTAATGTGAAGGGCGGACGATGCGAAGCCTGCTCCGGGGACGGGATCATCAAGATCGAAATGCACTTCCTGTCCGACGTCTATGTTCCCTGCGAAGTCTGCGGTGGAAAGCGCTATAACCGCGAAACTCTGGAGGTAAAATACAAGGGTAAGAACATCTACGACGTGCTGGATATGAACGTGTCGGAAGCGCTGGAGTTCTTCTCCAACATCCCCTCCATCACCCGCCAGCTGGAAACGCTGGAACGTGTGGGGCTGGGCTACGTGAAGCTGGGTCAGCCGTCTACGCAGCTGTCCGGTGGGGAAGCCCAGAGAATCAAGCTGGCTTCGGAACTTTCCAGACGCAGTACCGGTAAGACCATCTACATTCTGGATGAACCCACCACGGGTTTGCACTTTGCTGACGTGGATAAGCTGGTAAAGGTACTGAATGAACTGGTGGACAGCGGAAATACCGTGGTGGTCATTGAACACAATCTGGACGTGATCAAGACTGCGGACTGGATCATCGACCTGGGTCCGGATGGAGGAAACCGCGGCGGTCAGATCGTTGCTGTAGGTACGCCGGAAGAAGTGGCGCAGGTGGAAGGTTCTTACACCGGTCAGTTCCTGAAGCGCATGTTAGAAAAGAAATAATATTTGAGAAAGTGGGGTTTTCCCCACTTTCTTTTTTTGACGAGCAGTGATATAATACTGTTGAATAAATTGAAATGGTACAATTTTTTATATAGTTATATAACAATCTGAAAATAATAGTCAAAGATGCATACTTTGGAAGTGGAGGGATGTCTGTGACAAGTTTAGAAAAGAAGTTCAATAAAAAGAAGATCCTTATGGATATCGGTTCGGATATTCTGGGGAGTTTGTTGATGGGTGCCGGGATCTACATATTCGCTTCCGGATCCAACTTCGCCACCGGCGGGGTTTCCGGTATCGCTCTGATGCTGAATCACCTGTTTGGGATCCCCATGGGTACCTTCTCATTGCTGATGAATATTCCGCTGATCCTGATCAGCTATAAGATCCTGGGTCGGTCCTTCCTGTTATGT
>JAFOGM010000022.1 GCA_017386805.1 Bacillota bacterium | reverse complement strand
GGAAGTGTGTTCCATACCTTCTTCCACCAGCTGGAAGCTCCAGTCGAAGGACTGCATGATCTGTACAACAGCGTTGCAGACCAGGATGATAGTACCCGCCTTTACGATGTAGGACTTACCGCGGGACATCATGGAGATGAAAGCTCTCTTCAGACTGGGGAACTTGTATTCCGGCAGTTCCATAATAAAGAAGGACTTTCTGTATTTGTGACCGGTCAGCTTGTTGACCAGTAAAGCGCCTAACAGGATCAGCAGGATCCCTACGAAGTACATCA
Organism: Bacillota bacterium; assembly: GCA_017386805.1. Taxonomy (GTDB): domain Bacteria; phylum Bacillota; class Clostridia; order Peptostreptococcales; family Anaerovoracaceae; genus RGIG446. Next base: position 9,367 of record JAFOGM010000022.1, on the reverse strand, counting down.
GAGTCCCCACCCAGGTGGCATCTGCGAAGAACGCTCCGGCAAACAGCGCGATGACCGGCAGCTTCGCACCGCAGGGCATGAAGGGGGTCAGCATAGCGGTTGCTCTGCGTTCTCTTTCGTTGCGGATGGTACGGCAGGCCATAACGCCGGGGATCGCACATCCGGTACCGATGACCATGGGGATGACGGACTTTCCGGACAGGCCCACTCTCTTGAAGATGGGGTCCAGAACTACGGTTGCTCTCGCCATGTAACCGCAGTCTTCCAACAGCGCGATCAGGAAGTACATCACCATAACCAGGGGCAGGAAGCCTACAACAGCACCTACGCCGCCGATGATACCGTCAACCAGCAGAGCCTGCAGGAAGGGAGATGCGCCTTCTACCATTGTCAACTGTTTTTTCGCAAGATTTCCCATTTTTGTTCGCTATGGCTAACTATCGTCGTTACCCTTTCCTTCGACCTTTTTCTTGCATTTTCTTCCACAAGAGTTATAATGTAACCAGAGCATATATTATTGTAAGGAGGTATTGCAATGAGTAAAGTTTTAGTCGCATATTTTTCCCATTCTGGAAAAACCAGAAGAGCATCTCAGCTGATTGCAGAGACCGTAGGCGCTGATCTGTATGAAATCAAAACCGTCAGAGAATATCCCAAAGACGAAGATAGATGCATCGATATCGCCCGAGTGGAATTCAACGCCAAAGCAAGACCCGACCTGGCCGGCGATCTTCCCGATCTGGACAAATACGAAAAAATCGTGGTTGGTTTCCCCTGCTGGCACGACACTTGTCCCATGGGCGTTCTGACCTTCCTGGAACAGTACGACTTTGCAGGAAAGACCGTGTATCCCTTCATGACCCACGAAGGCAGCGGTCCCGATGGCTGCAACGATGACATGAAGGCTTCCTGTAAAAATGCCGATGTAAAGCCCGCCATGAACGGAAACGGCCTGAAGATCGAAGCCATCAAAGCTTGGCTGGTATAGCGAAACACATCAAAAGGAGCCCCTTATGGGTAAAACAATGTCTGAAAAAATCCTGGCGAGAGCTGCCGGAAAAGGCAGCGTCTCCGCCGGGGACATCGAATGGGTGAATATCGATATCGCCATGATGGATGACATTCTTGGGCCGCGCATCGAGATTGCCGAGCACATGAAGCGGATCCACGACGAAGTTTGGGACAAAGACAAGCTGGTCATCATCAGCGATCATTACACCCCGCCCGCTACAAAAAATCAGGCGGAAGTGGTAAGATTCACCCGCGATTGGGCCAAGTCCCATGGAATCAATCACTTCTACGAATATGCCGGTCCCTGCCACCAGATCCTGGCCGAAAAAGGTTTCGATCTTCCAGGGACCGTAGTTTTTGGTACGGATTCTCACACCACCACCGGCGGTGCTTTCGGCACCTTCTCCACCGGCTGTGGCTCCACCGAAATGCTGGGGATCCTTCTGACCGGTAAGACCTGGGTCAAAGTTCCCGAAACCATTCAGGTGATCTGGAGCGGACCACTCCTCGAAGGTGTCATGGCCAAAGATATTTCTCTGGCCACCATCGGTAAGATCGGTCACGCCGGAGCCACCTACACAGCCGTGGAGTATCAGGGCGATACCATCAAAGATCTGGTCATGGACGAGCGTATGGTTCTCTCCAACATGGCCGTGGAAATGGGCGCCAAAGTCGGCCTCATCGCTCCCGATGAAAAAACCGTGGAGTATTTGAACAAAATCGGCGTTACCAAGGTCTATGATATGGTCGAAAGCGACGAAGATGCACAGTACTGCGAAACTCACACTTTCGACGCAGCAGCACTGGAGCCCATGGTTGCCTGTCCTCACGCGGTGGACAACGTAAAACCAGCATCGCAATTAGGCGATATCTCGATCCAACAGGTCTACATCGGATCCTGCACCGGCGGTCGTCTCAGCGATCTGAAAGCTGCAGCTGACATCCTGCGCGGAAGAAAGATCCATCCAGACGTGAGACTTCTGGTTTCCCCTGCTTCTCAGGACATTTACATTCAGGCCTCTGCGGAAGGAATCCTGAAGGACCTGGCTGAAGCCGGCGCTGTGATCCTGGCCCCTACCTGCGGCGTCTGCGTGGGACTTCATTCCGGCGTGATTGCCAATGGCGAAGCCTGTATCTCCACCTCAAACCGCAACTTCCTGGGTCGCATGGGTTCTCCCGGCAGCTTCGTCTACCTGAGTTCCCCTGCCACTGCTGCGGCAACCGCCCTCACCGGGCGGATCACTGACCCGCGCCTGTTTTTGAACCAGGAGGTGTAAGGCATGAATCGTGAAATCAAAGGAACTGCATTCAAATTTGGCGATAACATCAACACCGATATCATTTCGCCCCCGCAGTATATGGAACTGTCCGTGGAAGAAGCCAGTGTTCACGCCATGGAAGCTGTGGATCCCACCTTCAGTCAGCGCTTCCAGTCCGGCGCCGTCATCGTGGCCGGAAGCAACTTCGGTTCCGGATCCAGCCGCGAAACCTCCCCGCTGGCCCTGAGACACTTGGGCACCGGGGCCATTGTGGCGAAATACTTTGCCCGGATCTTTTATCGGAATTGTATCAACATCGGACTTCCACTGTTCGAATGTCCCGAAACCGATAAAATCGATTCCGAGGATGTCCTGCGCATCGATACTGCCAACGGTATCATTTACAATGAAACCAAGGGCGAACAGTATCAGTGCAGTAAAATTCCCGACCACATCATGTCCCTGATCGAAGACGGCGGTCTGGTCAAGCGTTTGGAAAAGATGTTCGGAAAAGAATCGTAGACAAAAACAAGGCTCCACAATTTCTGTGGAGCCTTGAAATTTTTTAACGTATACGTTTTAAATTCCCCTTACTTGTCGATGGGCTTCATGGTGGGGAACAGGATGATGTCTCTGATGGACGGAGCATCGGTGATCAGCATGATCACACGGTCGATACCGATACCCAGACCGCCTGTGGGAGGCATACCTACTTCCAGAGCGTTTACGAAGTCTTCATCCATGGGATGAGCTTCATCGTCTTCACCGCTGTCCAGCTGCGCCTGCTGTTCCTTGAAACGTTCGAACTGGTCGATGGGGTCATTCAGTTCGGAGAATGCGTTCGCGATTTCCCAACCGTTGACATATGCTTCGAAACGACGGGTGATTCTGGGGTCGTTGGAATCTCTCTTAGACAACGGGGAGATTTCAACAGGATGTCCGATAACGAATACGGGGCCATCCAGGTAGCCAGGAACGTCTTCGCAGTATTCTTCGAACATTTCAGCCAGGATCTTACCTCTGGTCCAGTGCTTCAGCTCATCTTCTTCCATTTCCTGGCCAACCTTCTTACCGTAAGCACGAGCAGCTTCACGAGCTTCTTCGTCGGTTACGATCTGGTCGAAGTCCACGCCGGTGATTTCCTTTACAGCGTCGGACATGGTCAGTCTTCTCCAGGGAGGAGTCAGGTCGAATTCCTTCCCCTGATAATTGATCACAGCAGTACCGTTCGCCTTTAAAGCTGCCTGGTAAACAACCTGTTCGGTTACTTCCATCATCACTTCCATATCAGCATAAGCCATGTAGCATTCCATACCGGTATATTCAGGGTTGTGGTTTCTGTCCATACCTTCGTTACGGAACATCTTACCCATTTCGTATACACGATCCAGACCGCCGACGATCAGTCTCTTCAGATACAGTTCGTTGGAGATTCTCATCTTCAGATCCATATCCAGAGTGTTGTGGTGAGTGTTGAAGGGACGGGCAGCCGCACCACCTGCGATGGGAACCAGGATCGGGGTATCTACTTCCAGATAACCGAACTGTTCTTCCAGTACACGGCGCACTTCCTTGATAATTGCGGATCTCTTGCGGAATACATCACAAACTTCCGGATTTACGATCAGGTCAACGTATCTCTGACGATATCTCTGATCCTGGTCCTTCAGACCATGATACTTGTCCGGCAGGGGCTGTAAGGACTTGGTCAGCAGAACGATCTTTTCCACCTTGATGGAAATTTCGCCGTGACGGGTCTTGAAGACTTCACCTTCGATACCAACGATGTCACCCAGGTCATAGGTGATGAAAATCTGGTATTCTTCCGGAGTGATCGCGTCCTGACGAACGTAGCACTGAATTCTTCCGGACTTGTCCTGAATATCGATAAAGGAAGCTTTCCCCATGTTACGCTTAGCCATCATACGACCGGCCATAACCACATGCTTTCCTTCCATTTCTTCAAAGTTATCTTTGATCTGCTTACTGTGATGATCCACCGGCCATGTTTCGTGTAAGAAGGGGTTTCTTCCCATTTCCTGCAGCTTAGCCAGCTTTTCGCGACGAATACGTCTCTGTTCGTTCAGATCCAGCTCCTCAACAACAGGAGCCTGAGTGATGTTCTTTTCTTCGCTCATAGCTTACCTCTTTCTGGCCCCCAGCAGGGGACGCCAAATTCATCTTTTTCGTATTTATGTTCAACCCAATCGATACGATTACTTGTAGATTTCCAGTACTTCGTAACGGATCGGACCTACTTCTGCGTTGATTTCAACGATATCGCCAACCTTCTTACCCAGCAGGCCCTTACCTACCAGAGATTCGTTGGAGATCTTTCCTTCGAAGGGATCCGCTTCAGTGGAGCCTACGATGGAATATTCGAATACTTCATCAAATTCCAGATCCTTTACCTTTACGGTCAGACCCAGGTTTACGTGGTCGCCGGTCAGTTCATCGTTTTCGATGATCTTACCCTTGCGCATCATATTTTCCAGCTTCAGGATTCTTTCTTCCAGTTCCGCCTGTTCGTTCTTTGCAGAATCGTATTCAGCGTTTTCAGAAATGTCCCCGTAGGAAATTGCTTCCTTGATTTTTTCTGCTACTTCCGCTCTACGTACGGATACCAGTTCTTCGTGTTCTTTTACAATCTTCTCGTACCCTTCCCGGGTGAGCAGGATTTCATCAGCCATTGAAATTTCTCCTTTTCTATCTTCCCATACGATATACCCGTGGTATATCCGATAAATTTTACCCGATTGAGCGACGCTTGTCAATTCTTTCGGGGTATTCTTCCTTAAAAATTATAGATTCATGTACTGTGTCAGCAGGATGCAAGCCACCGGAATGGTGATCATGGACAGCAGCGTGGAGATAAACACCAGTTCCGCTCCCAGCTTACTGTTCCGCCCATACTGTTCCGCAAAGACCACGGGCAGGGAACCCGCCGGCATCGCCTGAGTCAAAGTGATGACCACAGTGATCATCGTCGGAACGTGGAAAGCCATACAAGCCGCAAAGGTAAGTACCGGCCAGAGCAGCAGCTTCTGCGCGGAGTACACCATATATCTCCAGTTGGTCAGCATATTCCCCAGCTTACTGTCTCCCAGCTGTACACCGATGACCAGCATAGACAGGGGAACCAGCATATTCCCTACGGTATCGCAGGTGTCCAGCAGGAAATCCGGAAGCTGAATATCAGCTACGAACATTCCCACGCCAACCACAGCCGCGATGGTGGGCGGCGACAGGAGGTTCTTCAGCTGACCTTTCCAGTCCACACCCTGGCCTTCCTCCCCGCTTCCGTAACACACCTGTGCAATGGCCAGCGTGTACATGAACAGCGTACACAGCAGATTCATGATCACTGCGTAGAAGAACGCCTCTTCACCGAAGACTGCCAGACAGATGGGGAAACACAGGAAGCCGCTGTTGGAGAAGGTCAGTTCCACCCAGTAGATCCCAAAATCCTCTCTCTTCGGACGGATCGTCTTCGCCAGGCCGAAATTGATCACAGCAGCGCTGACATAGTATACCGCCACCGCCAGGAAGCCGATTTTGACCATGTTCCAGGTTTCCGGATCGATGCGATGGGAGGAAACTGTAGCCAGCGTCAGACAAGGCGCTGCAATGTTCATCATGACCGATGACAGCAGTTTCGAATCCTTTCGGGAAATCATTCCGCACTTATACGCAATGAATCCCAGTAAAATAATCAAAAATACAGATACAACTCGTAACGTAACATCTAACATTTTTACTACCCTAATATATCTCTCAAGGTCCTTTTTTATGACCCAAATTACAACAAGGAAATCACATTCCGCAGCTGCTGCGGATCGGTGATCATGTTCACCTGACCTCTCAGGCGGCCCGAACCGGGCATTCCCTTCGTATACCAGCCAACATGCTTTCGCATTTCGCGGACGGAAGAGTATTCGCCCTTATCTGCCAACAGGCGATTGAAATGCTCTGTGGCAATGGCTCTGCGCTCTTCCCGGCTCACCGGTTTGGGCATTTCTCCCTTCCACAGCGAAACGGCTTCGCGGAAGATCCAGGGATTTCCCATGCAGCCTCTGGCAATCATCACGAAGTCGCAGCCGGTTTCCTCCATCATGCGGATGGCATCAGCGCCGGTGAATACGTCGCCGTTTCCGATGACCGGAATGGACAGTGCTTCTTTCACCGCACGGATCTGACTCCAGTCGGCAACGCCGGTGTAGAACTGCTCGCGGGTACGGCCGTGGACTGCCACAGCGGCTGCTCCGGCTTCTTCCATGGCTTTGGCGAATTCCACCGCAACGATGGATTCATCGTCCCAACCGATACGCATCTTGATGGTTACCGGTTTTCCAGCTACTTTTACCGCAGCTCTCACCAGTTCCTGCGCCAGCTCCGGACGCTTCAAAAGGGCTGAACCCTCTCCGTTCTTTACCACTTTCGGTACAGGGCAGCCCATATTGATATCGAGAATGCAATTCTTGCGGTCCTTCAGTTTATCCGCCGCGAAGGCGATCATCTCCGGTTCTGAACCGAAGATCTGATAGGCCACCGGATGTTCCTGCTCACGGAAAGTGAGCAGGTACTCCGTATTTTTATCGTTGTAATATAACCCCTTGGCACTGACCATTTCCGAGTAGACCAGTGCAGCGCCCTGTTCCTTGCAGATGCTTCGGAAAGCGCTGTCGGTGACGCCGGCCAGCGGCGCCAGCAGGAAGGGGTTGTCCAGGGTCACAGTTCCCAGAGAGAGTTTCTTATGTACCTCTTTGTTCACGTGTGTTAGTCCCTAACCTTTCCAGAACCCATGGTACGGTTCTTTTCCCAAATAATTCTCAGACCTTCCAGAGTCAGCATCTTGTCCACCACGTCGATGCAATCCACGCCGCTGTTGATCAGGGTGGAGAGACCTCCGGTAGCAACAACCTGGACTTCCTTTTCGATCTGATACGTTTCTTTCAGTTCCTTCTTCATCTGGGTAACGATACGTTCCACCAGACCCATGTAGCCGTAAACCAGACCGGACTGCATACTTTCGTTGGTGTTCTTGCAGATGGTCTGACCGGGAGCTTCCAGTTCAACTCTGGGCAGCTTCGCGGTTTTTTCAAACAGCGCATCGGAGGAAATCTTGATTCCGGGAGCGATGGTACCACCCAGATATTCCGCCTTGTCGGAGATTGCACAGAAGGTTGTGGCTGTACCGAAGTCGATGATGATCAGAGGACCATCGTACTTGGCCAGAGCCGCCACCGCATTTACGATACGATCCGCACCCACCTGCTTCGGATTGTCATACTTCACCACCAGACCGGTCTTCAGTCCAGGACCCACCACGATGGCGCGGCGATTGAAGTACTTCTGGGACAGATGCTGGAGGGTGAACAGTACCGGCGGTACAACCGTGGAAATGATCACGTCTTTTACATCTTTGGTATCCAGACCTTCATATTCGAACAGCTGGTTGATCAACATACCGTATTCATCCGCACTCTTCTTAGTGTCGGTTTCCATACGCCAGTTCTGGATCAGCTGACCGTCTTTGAATACACCTAATACAATATTTGTGTTTCCTACGTCAAATGCCAATAACATGTCTGTGTCCTCCTAGAAGGTCTTAACCATCTTTTCGATACGGGCAATGGCCAGGGCCATCATCAGGCCCGGGACAATGGTGTTTCCGGTAATGTCCACACCTAAAATTTCTTTGATTCTCTTCAGACGATACTGAACAGTATTGGAGTGGATCTCCATCAGTCTGGAAGTCTTTGCCGTGGATAAACCGGCATCCAGAACGAAGGTTTCCAATGTTTCCATCAGCTGCTTGGCCTTGCTTTCACCTGCGCTCTTGAAAGGTTTCAGAAGGTCAAGATAGTTCTTCTTCACCGCACCGCCATTCAGGCAGATGTTCACACAGTTGGAGGCCAGAGCCAGTTCATACTTGGAGAAGGACTTCTTATAGGGGAAGATCAGCTGAATGAAAGGTTCCGTTTCGTTGATGATCTGGAACGCGTTGCAGGCATCTTCGATGCCGTCCAGTTCGCTGACATGGAAGGTCATCTTTGCACCAGCTTCTCTCATCTCACGGGCGATTTCCTTCCACTGTTCTTCACCGGGTAAGGAACCTTCCTTGGAGCCATTGGCCTTCTGGAAGATGACACCGCAGATTTCATCGCCTTCTGCAATATTTACGTCTCTTACGTTATACTTCTTTTCGAAATCGGAGATGATCTTCAGACCGGGTTCACCGGACACGCCGGGAACGAAGTATACGCCTGCGATCTTCTCTTCCGCAAAGTCGGATTCAGTCTTCAGGCTGTACGCCAGAGAGCGGTTGCCGCGGCGCAGTGCCTTGATGAATTCCGCAGTGATGTCACGTTCCGGACGATAGTTCCACATCCCCATGGCCAGCTCGATGATTTCAGCCAGCTTGGCGATTTCTTCCTGAGAGTAGGAATCGTCATTATCGACTAGCATCAGATAGTGTCTCATACCGCTGATGTTGATGGGACCCCAATAGGTCAGAACGCCATCCACATCCACACGGGTGCTCTTCTGATTCTTTTCCACATTTACGGCCAGTCTCTGACGGACCGCTTCTTCGATGGTGGTATTATGCTTTGTTTCCACGCTGAACACGGTGTTGAAATCCGTGGAGAACAGTACCAGCTGGAAGTTGTTGTTGATTGCAGCTTCTCTGGCAGCAACCTGGAAATTACTATATTTTTCAAAGTTCAACAGATGATAGATACTGTTGTTGATCAAGCTGTTGGAAAATGTTTCTGCCATGATTATTTCCCTTCTTTGTCGTCTTCCTTCACTTCATTGCTGCGAACCAACTGGATCTCGCCAACCACTTCCATGCCCATTTTTTCCGCCATCTTCTTCAGCTCAGCTTCCTTCTGTTCGTCAGCCTTCGCCTGCGCCAGTTCCTCTTCCGCAACCTTCTTGTTCTTGTCGGCGATTTCCTTTAACTCGGCAACAATATCCTCGATGGTCTTGGTTCCTTCAAACAGACCCTGGAACTGCGCTCCATCCAGAGTTTCCACTTCCAGCAGAGCTTCCGCAACGATGTGCAGCTGATCCATGTGTTCCTTCAGCAGTTC
>JAFOGM010000191.1 GCA_017386805.1 Bacillota bacterium | reverse complement strand
TGGCCTTCCTCATGTTTCTGAAGACAGGAATCTCCATGAACATCACGCCGAACACCTTCTGGTACGGAATCTGCGGTGTTGCCTGGGGCCTCTCCATTGTGGTTCCCGGACTGTCATCCTCTTCCATGCTGATTTTCTTCGGCCTCTATCAGCCCATGCTGGCGGGTATGGCCCGTCTGGATTTCAGCGTACTGATTCCAATGGGAATCGGAGCCTGCATCATTGTTCTTACTTTATCGAAAGCGATGAACAGCCTCTTCGCCAGACATTATTCTCTGGCCAGCCACATCATTTTAGGTATCGTCCTTGCGACTACCGTAGCCATCGTGCCGGGAGATTTTGCAGGGGGAGCCGAAATCGCAGTCTGTGCAGTCTGCATCGCAGCAGGCATCGGAGCGGCGATTGGAATCAACCGAATCTGCGACCGGATTGCGGTCCAGAGAATGGACGAAAACAATTAAGTGTATACTAGCTTATAAAGCTTTTATCAAAAAAGATATATATATTTACAGAACAGAGAGGTTCATATTATGGAAAGAAGAATTGGTACAATTTCTAGAGGTCTTCGTGCTCCGATCATCAAGGAAGGCGACGACCTGAAGACAATCCTTGTTGACACCCTGATGGAGTGCGTGAATAAGGGCGACTTCGAAATCGGTCAGAAAGACGTTCTGGCAGTAACCGAGTCCATCCTGGCACGTGCACAGTCTAACTACGCAACCACTGACCAGCTGGCAGCTGATGTAAAGGCTAAGCTGGGCGGCGAAACCGTCGGTGTTGTATTCCCGATTCTGAGCAGAAACCGTTTCGCAATCTGCCTGCGCGGTATCGCAAGAGGCAGCAAGAAGGTAGTTGTAATGCTCAGCTACCCAAGCGACGAAGTGGGCAACCACCTGCTGGATATGGACCTGCTGGACGAAGCTGGCGTAGATCCATACACTGATCTGCTGACTCAGGCTGAATTCGAAGAAAAGTTCGGCAAGTCCTGCCACACCTTCACCGGCATCGACTATGTAAACTACTATAAGGGCCTGATTGAAGAAGAAGGTGCAGAAGCTGAAATTATCTTCTGCAACAACCCTAGAAGAATCGTGGAATATGCGAAGAACGTAATCTGCGCAGACATCCACACCAGAGCAAGAAGCAAGAGACTGATCAAGGCTGCAGGTGCTGACATCGTTTTAGGTATGGATGATCTGCTGACTGCTCCAGTTGACGGTTCCGGCTGCAACCCTGACTACGGTATCCTGGGTTCCAACAAGGCAACTGAAAACTCCATCAAGCTGTTCCCTACAGGCTGCCAGGCTTTCGTAGATTCCGTACAGGAAGAAATCAAGGCCAGAACCGGTAAGGTTGTAGAAGTTATGATTTACGGCGACGGTGCATTCAAGGACCCTGTAGGCAAGATCTGGGAACTGGCTGACCCTGTTGTATCCCCTGGTTACACCAGCGGTCTGGTTGGACAGCCTAACGAACTGAAGCTGAAGTATCTGGCTGACAACGAATTCGCTGACCTGAGAGGCGACGAACTGAAGAAGGCAATCGAAGAAGCCATCAAGAGCAAGGATGCTGATCTGACCGGCCAGATGGTTACTGAAGGTACTACTCCTCGTAAGCTGACCGACCTGCTGGGCTCCCTGTGCGACCTGACTTCCGGTTCCGGCGACAAGGGTACTCCATTCATCTACATTCAGGGTTACTTCGATAACTACACTGACTAATAAAAAGCATTTTAAAAGCTCCCTTTCGAGGGAGCTTTTTTATGTTTTCAATTGGTATCGTATCAACCGATGGTTGCTACCAGAACTGCCTTGATGGTGTGCATTCTGTTTTCCGCTTCGTCGAATACCACGGAGTTCTTGCTTTTGAAGACTTCGTCGGTTACTTCGCGGATATCGTATCCCAGTGCCATCTGTTCCTTAGCCATAGTGGTTTCAAAGTCATGGAATGCAGGCAGGCAGTGCATGAACAGACAGGCCGGATTTTCTGTGGATTCCATAAGTTCTGTAGTTACCTTGAAT
>JAFOGM010000190.1 GCA_017386805.1 Bacillota bacterium | reverse complement strand
TTATATAATATTAGACTGCCACACAAAGTAATTTTGTTAAGAATATAAGGAGTGATAAAGATGCCAAGACCTATACAAGTAGGTAGAAAAGAGCGTATGACGTTCGCTAAGATCAATGAAGTATGCGAAATGCCTAACCTGATTGAAATGCAGACTGCTTCCTATGACTGGTTCATTAAGGAAGGTCTGAGAGAAGTTTTTGAAGACATCTCCCCGATTAAGGACTATGCCGACAATCTGGTTCTGGAGTTCATTGACTATTCTCTCACCGATGCTCCAAAGTATGAGCAGGAAGAGTGCAAGGAAAGAGACGTTACTTACGCTGCACCCCTCAAGGTTAAAGTTCGCCTGATTAACAAGGAAACCGGAGAAGTGAAGGAACAGGAAGTTTTCATGGGTGATTTCCCTCTGATGACTGAAAAGGGTACCTTCATTTATAACGGGGCAGAACGAGTAGTTGTAACTCAGCTGGTTCGTTCCCCTGGACCTTACTACGACGTTACTGTTGATAAATCTAATAACAAGCTGTTCGCAACCACCATTATCCCTAACCGTGGTGCATGGCTGGAATACGAAACTGACTCCAACGAAATCATTTCCGTAAGAGTTGACCGTACCAGAAAGCAGCCTGTTACAACCCTTCTGAGAGCACTGGGCTTTGGTTCCAACCAGGAAATTATCGACATCTTCGGCGAAGACAGCCGTCTGATGAAGACCCTGGACAAGGATACTGCGACCAACTATGAAGAAGGTCTGAAGGAAATTTATAAGAAGTTAAGACCAACTGAACCGCCTACAGTGGAAAGTGCAAAATCTCTGCTGAATTCCCTGTTCTTCGATCCGAAGAGATACGATCTGGCTAAGGTTGGCAGATACAAATATAATAAGAAGCTTGGTTTATCTAACAGAATCGTAGGCGTAGTGGCAGCCGAAGATGTAATTGATCCAAACACCGGAGAAATCATGGTGGAAGCGGGTCAGAAGATTGGTAGAGACCTTGCTTTTGCCATTGAAAATGCAGGTGTGGAATACATCATGGCATATGCAGTGGACAAGGATAAAGAAGGTCAGGTTACCAAGGTAATCGGCAGCCGATTTGTAGACCTGAAGGCTTATGTGGACGTGGATCCGGATGAGCTGAAGATTGCAGACAAGGTATTTTATCCTGTTCTGAAGGAAATCCTGGATGCATGTACCAGTGATGATGAAATTAAGGATATGCTGGTGGCAAGAAAGAATGATCTGTCTCCAAAGCATATTATCATGGAAGACATCATTGCTTCCGTAAGTTATATCCTGAACTTGAACTATGGCATCGGCTCAGTTGACGATATAGACCATTTAGGTAACAGAAGATTAAGAACCGTTGGCGAACTGCTGCAGAACCAGTTCCGTATCGGTCTTGCTCGAATGGAAAGAGTTGTAAAGGAAAGAATGACCATTCAGGACATCGATGTTACAACTCCGCAGGCTCTGATGAACATCCGTCCTGTAACTGCAGCAATCAAGGAGTTCTTCGGAAGCTCCCAGCTGTCCCAGTTTATGGACCAGAACAACCCGCTGGCAGAACTGACTCATAAGAGAAGACTGTCCGCACTGGGTCCTGGCGGTCTGTCCAGAGAAAGAGCCGGCATGGAAGTTCGAGACGTACATTATTCCCATTACGGAAGAATGTGTCCAATCGAAACTCCAGAAGGTCCGAACATCGGTCTGATCGGTTCTCTGACCACCTATGGTGTAATTAACAAATATGGTTTCATTGAAACCCCATTCCGTGTAGTAGATAAGGAGCGCGGTGTAGTAACCGATGAAATTCACTATCTGACTGCAGACGAAGAAGAAATGATGATCGTGGCACAGGCCAACGAACCTCTGGACAGCGAAGGTCACTTTGTAAATGCAAAGGTTGCTTCCCGTGGTGAAAAGGGCGAAATCGCTCTGGTAGGCCGTGAACAGATTGACTACATGGACGTATCTCCTAAGCAGGTAGTATCCGTTGCGACTGCAATGATTCCGTTCCTGGAAAACGACGACGCAAACCGTGCCCTGATGGGTTCCAACATGCAGCGTCAGGCAGTTCCTCTGCTGGTTGCAGAAGCTCCAATGGTTGGTACCGGTATGGAATACAAGGCTGCGAGAGACTCCGGCGTAGTAATTCTGGCAAAGAATACAGGTACTGTAGAATAAGTTGATGCTGATAAGATTGTTATCAGAAGAGACGCTGACAACGGTACTGATTCCTATACATTATTAAAGTTCAAGCGTTCCAACCAGG
>JAFOGM010000189.1 GCA_017386805.1 Bacillota bacterium | reverse complement strand
GGTATAATAAACGCAAAATGCAATGGAGGTTTCTATGGAACGAGTATTAGCAGGATTAGAACCGAAGAAGTTTTTCGAATACTTTGAGGATATCTGTCGGATTCCTCACGAAAGCGGAAATGAAGCAGGGATCGCGGATTATCTGGTGAAGTTTGCGGAAGACCACGGCCTGGAAGTGCAGAGAGATGCGTTTAACAGTGTTGTGATCACAAAGCCGGCTACCCCGGGATACGAAGAACGAAAGCCCATCATGCTGCAGGGCCATACCGATATGGTCTGCGTCAAGGAAGATGATGTGGAAATCGATTTTGCGAAGGATCCCATTCCCATCTATATCGATGGCGATTTCGTCAAGGCCAGAGGAACTTCCCTGGGCGCTGACGATGGACATGCAGTGGCCATGATCCTGGCACTGTTGGATAACGATGAGCTGAAACATCCTCTGATCCAGGGTGTGTTCAGTGCCACCGAAGAAACCACCATGGCTGGTGCAGAAAACATCGATGGACGTTGGCTGAAGGGAGAATATCTCTTTGGTCTTGACTGGTCCAAGGATGATACCTTCCTGTTATCCTGCTGTGGAAGCAGTGAGCATTGCTTTACCCTGCCCATTGGAGACCGCGAAGCGGTTGCTAGAGAAGGAAAGGTGAAGATCCATCTGGACCTGTTCGGCGGCGAAGGCGGTCACAGCGGTAAGGACATCGGACGATACAGAGCCAACGGAAACAAGCTGATGACTTCGATCCTGGCTGGGCTGACGGAAGTTGCGGACTACGGTCTCGTGGATTTCATCGGCGGAAACCAGACAAACGTTATCACTGAATGGGCTAAGGCGGATATCATCTGCGCTGGGAAAGACAAAGATGCGATCCTGGCCTACGTGAAGAAGATGGGAGAAGAGCTGACCACAGAATTCATGCTGACCGACCCCAATCTGACGCTGGTTGTGGAAGAAGAAGCTTTGGCTGATGAAGTCAAGGTTCTGGCGGAAAAGGACAAGGAGGCCTTCCTGAACCTGATGGAGCTGCTGCCCAACGGCGTATCCAGCTGGATCGATCAGACCATTTATCTGGCCAAGTCTTCCATGAATATCGGAGCTGTCAGATTCCATGAGGATACCATTACCATCCGTACACTGGTGCGTTCCAACAGTGATCACGATCACGATGAGCTGCTGCGAAAGCTGAAGACGCTGGCAAAGATCTGCGGTGCAGAAGACGCCATGTCCTGTAAGGCTCTGGCTTGGGACTACGTTCCCGATTCGGAGCTGCAGAGGGAAGTAAGGCGTGTATATAAGGATCTGTTCGGTGTGGAACCGGGCTTCACCATCGCCCACGGACAGACCGAAACCGGTATCTTCACCGCAAAAATGAAAGAACAGGGAAAGCCCATCCAGGCTGTGAACATCGGTGTTGTCACCTATGACGTTCATTCCTTCAAAGAACGGATGAGCATTTCTTCCGCAGAAAAGACCTACAAAATGCTCTGTGCATTTTTAGAAAATATCAAGTAACCATATGGAGGTACATTATGGCTAACAGAATTATGCTGAATCAGACATCCTATCACGGCGCTGGCGCAATCGCTGAAATCGCAAACGTTGTGAAGGCGAACAATTTCAAGAAGGCATTCGTATGCTGCGGTCCCAACCTGCGCAAGCGCGGTACTGCTGCGAAGATCACCGATCTGCTGGATGCAGAAGGAATCCCCTACGAAATCTTCTCCGATATCAAGGCGAACCCCACCATCGAAAACGTACAGGCTGGCGTGGAAGCCTTCAAGGCGGCAGCTGCTGACTGCATCATCGCCATCGGCGGCGGTTCTCCCATGGATACTGCAAAGGCCATCGGCATCATCATCACCAATCCGGAATACGCTGACGTAAGAAGCCTGGAAGGCGTTGCGCCCACCAAGAACGCTTGCGTTCCCATCATTGCGATTCCCACCACCGCTGGTACCGCTGCAGAAGTTACCATCAACTACGTAATCACCGACGTGGAAAAGAAGAGAAAGTTCGTTTGCGTTGACCCGCATGATATGCCCATCGTGGCAATCGTTGACCCCGACATGATGGACTCTATGCCGGCTGCTCTGACTGCTGCCACCGGTATGGACGCTCTGACCCACGCCATCGAAGGTTACACCACCAGAGCGGCTTGGGAAATGACCGACATGTTCCACATCAAGGCCATCGAAATCATCGGCAGATCTCTGAGAGCTGCTGTGGAAAATGATCCGAAGGGAAGAGAAGACATGGCTCTGGGCCAGTACATCGCAGGTATGGGCTTCTCCAACGTAGGCTTAGGTATCGCTCACTCCATGGCTCACACCCTGGGTGCTGTATATGACACTGCTCACGGCGTAGCTTGTGCAATGATGCTGCCCATCGTTATGGAATACAACCAGGAATACACCGGCGAAAAGTACAAGGAAATCGCTCGTGTTATGGGTGTGAAGGGTGTGGATGAAATGTCCGTGGAAGAATACAGAAAGGCTGCCATCGATGCAGTTCGTCAGCTGTCCGTGGACGTTGGTATCCCCACAAAGCTGGAAGCTCTGAAGGAAGAAGACCTGCCCTTCCTGGCAGAATCCGCCTTCGCAGATGCTTGCGCTCCCGGCAATCCGAGAGAAACCAGCGTGGAAGATCTGACTGCACTGTTCAGAAAGATCATGTAGTATCTGGGAATTGAAACTACGAAAGAAAAATATAACTACGAAGGGAACGTTCGAATGAGCGTTCCCTTTTATCTTGCTCTTGTAAAGGGAAGTTGTTTCGGTGTAAAATAAAGTATTAAGTCTTACAGACAAGAGAGGAGACGACACCATGGGTATCAGAGAATGGGAAACATTATATGAAGTGAAGGGACCGAAGAGTCTGATGGAAATGACAGCGGTGGAGCTGAAGGAAGCGATGAAGGACTGCGATACGGTCATTTTATCCTTTGGGGCCATTGAAAACCACGGCTATCCGCTTCCGTTGGGAACGGATTATTTCCAGGCCAATACACTGATCCGCTGCGTACACGAAGCTTTACTGGAGATGGGACACAAGACCATCCCCGGCTTTGCAGTACCTTTCGGAACGGACACCAACCACTTTGAGCGCAGTGGGGCTAATCTGTTCGGTAATGTGTTCCTGAACGAAAAGACATTCATTGATTTTGTGGAAGATCTGATTCTTTCTTTACATAAGAGCGGGTTCAATCGTTTCGTATTGTGCCTGAATCACTCGGAAAACCAGGCGGCGCTGAATGTGGCGGCAAAGGACCTGGCGAACCGCTACGGAATCCGCAGCGTGGTTGCTGACTGGGTGGCGCCTCACAATGACTTTTGGCCCACCGTTCTGAAAAATGCAGAACACCAGGGTCACGGCGGCGAAGATGAAGCCGCTTGTACCAGAGTTGCTGCTCCCAAGCTGGTCCATCTGGATAACGTGGAAGGGTACTATCCTCCGGAAGATCCGAAGCCGGTCCACATGGGAGGTCTGTATTATTACGGCGGTTCTGTGGGTGTGTTCACGCCTGTGGAAGCCTATGAAGATAACAGTCCTGGCTACACCGGTGATCCGGGAGATGCTACCATTGAAGAGGGGATCCTCTGTTACGAAGCCTATGCCAAGTGGATCGCGGCAGTTGCGGATAAGTACCTGTTTTAAGGAAGAGAAAGGCATCGATTTGGTGCAAGTGTAATATGAAAATACAATGGAATGGGATCCGCAGGATCGTTCCCGGTCAGGGCGGTGACTGTACGCTGCTGTTGGGCAGTGAAAAGACGGCTGTCATCGATACGGGAATGACCTGGTGTTCGGATCGACTGGTACAATTATTAGAAACAGAATTAGATGGCCGTGATCTGGATTATATCCTCCT
>JAFOGM010000188.1 GCA_017386805.1 Bacillota bacterium | reverse complement strand
GCAGATCGTGGAGTCAGCCAACAAATTCATCCAGCGAAATAAAAATCGTCATCCCAAGAACATGACCACCGCCAACGCTTCCGGTTCATCGATCATACCAATCCCGGTCTTCGACCGGAAAAGCCAGTACGACTGGATCATCGCAGAAGCGCAGCGTATGATTTCGAATGTCGAAGATTGTCGAATTGTATCGAAACATAATGAACTGGCGATTTTATATCGTGACAACGACAGCGCCCTTCCCCTGATCGACCGGCTGAACCGATTGAACCTGGGATATCGCTGCCGCCAGATCGACAGTTCTTTCTTCAGCCACCGTGTGGTTCGCGACATCACCGATATTATAAAGTTCGCCCTGGATCCTTCCGACGGCGAACTGTTTATGAATATCTATTATAAGTTGGGCGCCGGAATCAGTAAGGCTCTGGCGGAACAAGCCGTCCACATCGCATCCAAACTGGGTGAATCCATCTGGGACGTTCTCATCGATTCCAAAGCCCCTTCCGCCTGGACAAAGAAACAGTGCCGTACTCTCCGTACTCACTGCGAAAATCTTGTGGACGAACCGGCCAACAAAGCGGTCTACCGCATCGTTCACTTCATGGGCTACGGCGAATTCATGGATGACCGCGGTATGGACGACAATAAGGCTCACATTCTGGAGGCCCTGGGCTCTTCCGAACCCAATCCCCGTCGTCTTCTGGAACGACTTAACGAACTGAACGACATCGTAAAACTGGGAACTACCGATAAAACTTCCCCATTGATCCTGTCCACCATCCACTCCAGCAAAGGCCTGGAATACGACCGCGTAGTTTTATTGGATGTGGTGGATGGTGTCTTTCCGAAAGCGGACCCGATCCAGACTCCGGAGACCATCGCTGCCATGGAAGAAGAGCGGCGCTTGTTCTACGTGGCCATGACCCGCGCCCGGAAAGAACTTTCAATTTTCCAGTTCAAACGCGACGGCCTCAGCTCCGGATTTTTCGACGCCATCTTCCCCAAATCGTCAATTAACGATAGACGAAGAAGCAGCAATTCCAACGTTTTCATTGATCCGGAACAGTTGGCAGAAGAATCCGCCATGTACCTTCCCAGCGTCCGCGTTTGCCATAAAAAATTCGGCGAAGGCATCATCACCAGCCGCAGCAGGGACATGATCACCGTGAAGTTGGACAGCGGCGAAGAGAAAAAATTCTCGCTGCAGATCGTTCTGGAAAACGACCAGCTGAGCCGCCTGTAATCCTGTCGCTATCACTGAAAAGTGTTAACGAATAATACCATTAAAAAACCCCGAAGCGTTCTCCTCGCCTCGGGGTTTTTCTTTCTTAATTATTCCAGTTCCGGTCCCTTATTGATGGCGGACTTCAGCATAATGGGGGTAGCCAGTGCAGAAGCAACAACTGCCAGAACGATTGCCGGGAGGATCGCCGGATCGATCATACCAGCAGCGATACCCTTCTGAGCAACCATCAGCGCAACTTCACTACGAGCAACCATACCGATACCGATGATCAGTGCGGGGTGCTTTGCAATACCGATCATCTTTGCAGATGCACCGCAGCCGACAATCTTGGAAATGATTGCAGCAACGATCAGGAACAGAGCGAACACCAGGATCTGAGAGTTCATGGTGGTCAGGTCGGTCTTCATACCTACGCTTGCGAAGAATACTGGAGTGAATACCATGTAGGAAGTTACGGTGAACTTCTTAGCCACGAACTGACGGGACTTGGATACGTTACACAGAATCAGACCTGCGAAATATGCACCGGTGATATCAGCTACACCGAAGAATTCTTCTGCGCAGTAGGACATAACCAGAGCGAAAGCCAGAGCCCAAACCGCAATACGGCGGCTGTGCCAGTGTTCTTCAGAAACCTTTTCGAAGAACTTCTTTGCGAAGAAGGCAACAGCCAGTACGAATACGAAGAAAGCTGCGATCTTCAGCAGGACGATACCTACCTGACCCAGTTCGATTTCGCCAGCACCGTCAGCGGAAATACCGCCGGACAGACCGGTCAGAACGGACAGTACGATGATACCGATGATGTCATCGATCAGTGCTGCACTCAGCAGGGTAGTACCGGTGGAAGTCTTCATCTTCCCCATTTCATTCATGGTTTCTACGGTGATACCAACGGAAGTTGCGGAGAAGACTGCACCTACGAAGGCTGCCTTCAGCAGGTTGAATACGGTGAATTCCTTCAAGAAGAAGAAGAAATACAGACCGCCGCAGAGGAACAGAGGAGCGAATACGCCGAAGATTGCAATACTGCAAGCCTTCAGACCGGTCTTCTTCAGTTCTTCCAATTCTGTATCGATACCTGCGGTGAACATCAGCATGATAACGCCGATTTCCGCAGTCTTTACTAAGAAGTCTGTGCTTTCCAGAACGCCCAGACCAGTGGGACCCATAACGATACCCGCCAGCAGAGCACCTACTACCTGCGGTAAGTGTACTTTTTCAGATACCACACCAAAGGCCTTGGTGGATACCAGGATAATTGCTAATAATAATAAGAATGTGTAATCCATTTTTGCTCTCCTTTCTTCTGTCTCTCACGCACAAAATGGTTTAAAATTTGTACTATATCTATGTTTTAAATAGGTATGTATCTTTATCAAAACAAGAGCCAGTATACTCCTCTAACCGTTGAAAATCAAGGGGTTTTCGAAAATAATTTGCTAAATAAGTTTTTAACGATGAATATTCCCGAAAAAAATAAAATCTCCGTTAAAACAACGGAGATTTTCGTCTATTTGATACCAGTATCTTCTTTTTCGTGCTTCTTACTGCGTGTCATCAGTGCGGTCACTGCTTCGCGAGCATTGACTGTACCATTGATCACGCCGTAGATCGCCTCGGTGATGGGCATTTCCACACCGACTTTTTTCGCCAATTCGTAGGCGGCTTCTGCAGTGAACATCCCTTCTACCACCATGCCTACGCGAGACACCGCTTCTTCCGGGCTCACACCTTCGCCGATCATGATCCCGCATCTGCGGTTACGACTGTGCATGGAGGTACAAGTTACGATCAGGTCTCCCATACCGGTCAGACCCGCAAAGGTCTCTTCCTTGGCACCGAGGGCCACGCCCAGTCGGGACATCTCTGTCATACCGCGGGTCATCAGCGCCGCTTTTGCGTTATCACCAAAACCCATCCCGTCGGAGACCCCTGCTCCCAGAGCAATGATATTTTTCAAGGCACCGCCCAGTTCCACACCCACCACATCGGTATTGGTGTAGATTCTCAGGGCTTCGGTCATAAAGATATCCTGAACAAATTCGGCCAGTTCCAGATCTTCCGCAGCAGCTACGATGGTGGTAGGCATCAGCTTTCCCACTTCTTC
>JAFOGM010000021.1 GCA_017386805.1 Bacillota bacterium | reverse complement strand
GATGGAGAACCGAAGCCGCCGCCGGTGTAAGTATCGAATACCATACCTACTGCGATCAGAGCGATGATAGCCAGACCGGATTCGATCAGCATGGAACCATAACCGATTGGCTTAGCGTGAGCTTCGTTTTCCAGCTGCTTGGAAGATGTACCGGAAGCAATCAGAGAATGGAAACCGGAACATGCACCACATGCAACAGTGATGAACAGAGTAGGGAACATACCAGCCTTACCAGTGAATGCAGGAATTGTGAATTCTGCAGTACCGCTGAATGCAGACATGAAGATACCAACTACAGCAACGCCCATCATAGCGTACAGCAGGAAGCTGGACAGGTAGTCACGAGGCTGCAGCAGAATCCATACAGGAGCCAGGGATGCAACAGTGATGTACAGTGCAACCAGGATGATCCATGCAGTTCTGCCCAGAACCAGACCTACGTTCAGACCGAATGCGATACCAGCAACGATCATAACCAGACCGATGATGGTAGCAGTCTTAGTGTCCATACCGAAACGGGTAGTCATCATACCGTAAATAACAGCCATGATGATGAACAGTACGGATACCATAGCAGTAGTTTCATTACCGTTTGGATCAGTAGTGAAACCAACAGGGTTTTCGGAGTAGAATGTACCCGCTACTACGTTTACGAAGGATGCGATAACCAGGATCAGTACCAGCAGTGCGAACACGATGAACAGCTTCTTTGCTCTGTCGCCCATGGAAGCCTTGATGATTTCACCAACGGACTTACCACCGTTACGTACGGAAGCGAACATTGCACCGAAGTCGTGCAGACCGCCGACGAAGATACCCCCGATTACACACCACAGGAATACAGGAACCCAACCAAAAACGGAAGCCTGAATAGGACCGTTGATTGGGCCGGCACCGGCGATGGAGGAGAAGTGGTGACCCATCAGTACTGCAGGCTTTGCAGCAACGTAGTCAACACCGTCGTTTACTTCTACCGCTGGGGTAGTCTTAGTAGGGTCAACGCCCCACTCTTTTGCCAGCCAGGAACCGTATGTTACGTAACCGATAACCAGCAGGATAATTGCAGCGAGAATGATTAAAATAGCAGTCATAACTCAATCTCCTATCTTATAAATTATTAAGATTTTATATTTCCCAGGACTTTTTTCAGGGTACGGCCCATTCGGTTAAAGCTTAAGTTCCCTGTACTCATATCCCGGACAATAACACGGTAATGGCTCCAGCCATGAAGCGTATGCTTATAGCTTTCATAGCGTTTGCACTTCTTCAGGTAAGCGGCTGCATCCGCATCCACCTGATCTGCCAGAACAATCAGCACCACATCGCTGCTGCGGTGACCATCGTGAGGAACCACACGGCTCATGCCGCGGGTCCAGGCAGTTACATCAAGGCGCTTGGCTTCTTCCAGCGTCAGATGTTCGGAAATGGCAAAAAAGACGAATTCTTTGCTCTCCGCTTCGCTGAGCTTGGCCTGTTTAATCAGGAAGAACTGTTCTTCATGAGAATGAAACTCGGCTTCTGCAGCGAAGGGCGCCTCGACCCCTTCCTTCCCAAGTTACGTAG
>JAFOGM010000187.1 GCA_017386805.1 Bacillota bacterium | reverse complement strand
TGGAAACGTCCACCTGGGGACCGTACATGATGTTCAGACCGCAGGCAGCCATCATCTTCCGGTCAGTTTCTGCCATGTTGTAGACGATGTCGAAGTTGCCGTCGCCCATGACAGCGGCACCGAAGCCCAGGAAGTCGGGATAGCCGATGTTGATGGGATTGGTGTGCAGGGAGTAGGGGATGGCCACGCCGCCCTGGCAGGCTTCATACTCCACGTACTGGGTGCCCAGATTGTGGTAAAGAGCGCCCACAGCAGCTTCGGCGCGCATTTCGCCGCGGTAAACACCGGCAGCCAGCTTGTTGTTCAGAACCTGGCTGTCATCAACCCGCATGGAGACACCGGGCAGGATGGAGCGGGGCTCCGGCTCGGTGGGATCGTACTGCTTGAAGATCTTGGCGGGAACGATGTGGCCCTTCTCGTCCTTGGCACCTTCCTGGGTGAAGGACAGGGGGGTGTTCCACAGGGTGTTCAGCACCAGACCGGCCTGCTGGTTCAGAGGCAGATGCTTGACCATGTCAGCTGCGCGGACTTCGTGGCTGTTGCGCCAGTCTTCGTAGGGGCTGAGGACGCCGTCGTTGTCCATGTCCTTAAAGTAAAGACCGTCCTGTACGATGACACCGCAGGTGGTAACACCGATGGTGGGACCGTTCTCGTTATGGAACAGAACAGGCTCCAGATACATATCGTTGATCTTTTCGCCTTCTTCCAGAACATAGGGGGCGGGGATATAGCCGTTTTTCATGTTGGGGTCGATGATCACAGGGTTCTTTTTCATGTGGCACGCTCCTTATATGATGTTGCATAGATTCTATGCGCAAAAATACCGATTCATCGGCATATTATACATCAGGATTGTAACATAAGAAAAATTATGATACAATATGTTTTATAACAAATAATACAAAAGAGGGAAAATATGTATCACATCAAATCAGACCGGCGGTCACAGACTTCTGCTGGAGAATTTGTCCGTGGACTGCAGGAATGTCTGCAGACGATCCCGCTAAAGAATATCACAGTATCTGACATTCACCGGGTCACCGGTATCAGCAGAGCAACCTTTTACCGCCTGTTTGATACACCGGAGGATGTGCTGATTTATCAGCTGGACCAGATGATGAAGGATACCGCAAATGTTTATGACAACTGCAGCAGCCAGTCTACGGCGCAGCTGATGGAGGAGACCATCGCCATGGGTCTGCAGAATCATGTGTTTCTGCAGGCGCTGATCCAGAACGGTCGGCACGATCTTCTGTATCGGTATACGGAAGAAAATTTCCGCAAGCTGGATTCCATAAGACCCATCTTCCCAGAGAATATGGATCCCACAGAACGGGAATATGTCATTGCCCATCTGTCCATGGGAATGGTGGCAACCCAGGTAACCTGGGCAAAAAACGGATGCAGGGAGACTCCGAAGGATTTGGTACGTTATCTGAAACGGTACGCGGATGTTGTATCACGGATGGGACAGGAAGAATAAGCAAAGCCGCCGGCATAAAAACCGGCGGCTTACAATTTGGTTATTTGGCGTTTTCCTGGGCTTTCAGGATCTTGTCTGCCTGGTCGTAGTTGAATACCTTGCGGATCACATCCTTGTAGTACCAGAACATGGTCTTTCCGTTGTCATCGTAACGCCAGCCGTAGCCATAAGGCTGGGAGTAACCGTAGAAGACAGTGATGCATTCGGCCTTGGGGTGGATGGTCATGAAGGTATTCTGCTCCTTGGTGGAGGCCTTGGGGCTTAAGTACACAAAACGTTCCAGCTTCAAGCCATCCAGAGGCTCCAGACTCTTAACCTTGGTGTAGCTGATGTTTAAGTATTTCAGACCGTCGCAGCCTGCAAGGGCGTCAATGTTTTCCAGCTTGTGGCAGGAAGCCAGTTCAAGCCAGGTAAGTTTCTTGCAGTTTTCAAAACCGGTCAGTTCTCTGACAGCAGAGCCGGAACCGATCAGAACTTCCAGCTCGGGCATATAGCCCACGAAACTGAAGTCGGTCAGATATTCGTTGTGACCCAGATCCATGTACTTGACATCTTCCAGATACTTCATGGGACCGCAGGTATCATCGGTAACATTATAGACAGCCCGGATGGTGTCATCATCGGTAAGGGTATTGTAACGGCCGTTGGTGCCGAAGTATACGCGCCAGATCACCTTGGGACCGTCCCGGAAATCTTCCCGGAGCTTGGCAAGGG
>JAFOGM010000186.1 GCA_017386805.1 Bacillota bacterium | reverse complement strand
GAAAGCTTCGGTGCCGTGGAACATCCCATCTGGTATTCCGACTGCGACAACCACCACTTCCACGTTCCCGTCTACAGCCGCATTATTATCCGAGACGTCAACACGCTGGGACCCCTTCCCTACGGCCAGGTCGGCCTGGTGAATCTTCTGACACCCATGGTCTATGCCTGTCCGCTTTTAAGCATCATGACCGACGACCTGGGGATCCTTCACAGTCCGGACAGCTGTGGCTGCGGAATTTCTTCTCCCTGGCTGGAAATCATCGGGCGCGTTGGAATGGTAGACATTAAAACTTGCGCCGCCGGTGCAGATGACTTGAGAAAGGGGGCTTCGTTATGATTCTATATCAAGGGATTCGATATGATTCAAAACAACAAACTGAGCTTCTGAATTGCCTGGAAGCAAATCTGAACGAAACGTTGGCTCACGGAACTCCACCTCTTCCCCGCATCATTATCAATGCCTGCGAATCTTTAGCAACCAAAGCCCTCAACGGGCTTTTTAATGAAGAACTGGCCGGTCTCGGCTTCGAAGTTGGCCCCATGGCCCAGCGTATTGAGGAGGCTGCATCCATCATGCGCAAAGAAAGTCTGGAAGCGAAGGTACTGGAGGAACTTGGACCGGAATATCTTAATGATTCCTACAACTCTGCTATACTCACAGACAACCTATGTCCATCTTCCATACCACAGCTTTCTCCTGCTCCCTGTCGGACGCTGACTCCACCTTACGATCACGGGCGGACATTGACAAAACAGTGCGTTCCTCTCGGCATGTTATTCCATATCGCTGCAGGAAACGTGGATGGTCTTCCCGCCTTCAGCGTCATGGAAGGCTTATTGGCCGGAAATATCAATATCCTGAAGCTTCCCTCCGCAGATAACGGCTTATCTCTTCGCATGTTGGAAGAACTGGTGAAAGAAGCTCCGGAACTGGCTCCCTACGTCTATGTTTTTGACACTCCTTCCGATGATCTTCCAGCAATCCTCCGCATGGCAGGTTTCGCTGATGGAATCGTGGTTTGGGGAGGTGAAGGTGCCGTGGAAACCATCCGGAAGTTCGCTCCTCCCGGAGTAAAACTGATCGAGTGGGGTCACAAACTTTCCTTCGCCTACATCACCGAACAGGGTATCACGGATGCAAATTTAAAAGCACTGGCTCACCATATTATAGAAACGAGACAGCTGTTGTGTTCCTCCTGTCAAACGGTATTTTTGGATGTGGATCCGGAAAACGATGGTAGGGAGTCCGCGAACGACATCACCATGTCGAAACTTGTCGATTTCTGCGAACGTTTCCTCCCTATTCTGGAAAATGCTGTGACCGAATCTGTTCCGTTGGATATCGGAAGCACTGCACAGGTGACACTTCGTCTCTATACCCAGACGCTGGAAGACCACGCTGGTCACACCGATCGTAAAATCTTCCGTGGTCGGGGATGCAGCATTACTCTTTGCGAAGAAGGTTCCCCGGAATTATCCCCTCAATTTGGAAATGTCCTGGTAAAACCACTTCCTCGAAAACGATTGCTCCCTACCCTGCGAAAAAAGAAATCCTTCTTACAAACCGCAGGTTTGTTATGCGGAGAAGATGAACGAGAAGAACTGACAAACTTACTCTTCCGCGCCGGGATCATCCGTGTTACCGGCCCTGGCTCCATGAGCCACACCACAGCTTTGGATGCCCATGATGGAGAATATCCATTGATCCGGTATACCAGAATTGTGGAAACAAGAGACTAAACACTGCGCAGAATTTTTACAACT
>JAFOGM010000020.1 GCA_017386805.1 Bacillota bacterium | reverse complement strand
TGGGCGTAGAAGAAACCGTAGGCGTGGAAATCGACCCGGTTGCCGTGGACGTGGCCAAGGAAAACGTGGCGCTGAACGGACTGACTGACAAGATCAACGTCATCGAAGGCGACTGGACCAAGGGTTTGGACATGAAGGCAGATATCGTTGTTGCGAACATGATGGCGGACCTGGTGATGATGCTGACCAAGGACGTAGCAAAGCACCTGCGCGGTAAGGCCGTTTACATCTCTTCCGGTATTCTGATCGAAAAGCAGCCGGTGGTGAGTAAGGTCATCCGCGATTGTGGCTTCGAGATCCTGGAAATTCTGGAACAGGGCGAATGGTGTGCGATCGCTGCCCGCTTAAAGGATGTACAGTAAGCCGGAGGAAGTTACTATGAGCAGATTTTTCGTGGAACCGGATCAGATTTCCGGGGAAATGATCTATATGACCGACAGTGATGATATCAAGCACCTGTCCAAGGTTCTGCGCCTGGGCGAAGGAGATTTCATCGATGTATCGGATACAAAGGAATACGAATATCGCTGTGAGATCTTAGAAGTGAGCCGCGATGAAGTGAAGCTTCAGATCCACGATAAGCAGAGTTTCGCCAAAGAACCGAAGCTGAAGGTGACGCTGTATCAAGGCGTCCCCAAGCAGGGAAAGATGGAAACCATCATCCAGAAAAACGTGGAACTGGGGATCAACAGAATCGTTCCGGTGTTCACCAAGCGCTGTGTGGTTACCGACAGCCGCGGAAACTTCGGAAAGAAGATCGACCGTTGGCAGAAAGTTTCCGCAGAAGCAGTAAAGCAGTGCAAGCGCGGAATCATTCCAGAAGTGACCGATGCCATCAATTTCAAAGAAATGGTGGCTCAGTCCGTAGCAGAACACGATCTGGTGTTATTCCTTTTTGAAGATGAACAGGAGACCACCGTGAAACAGGTCCTGCGCCAGAAACAGGCCGAGGCAACCGCCGCAGGCGGCTCCATCCAAACTGTAGCATTGTTGATTGGCCCGGAAGGTGGCTTCGCTGCGGAAGAAGCAGAGGCCATCATCGAAGCGGGGGCTTCTTGCGCGACTTTGGGAAAGACCATTCTCCGCACGGAAACAGCGGGAATGGCAGCCTTATCCATGGTAATGTACGAATTAGAACTGTAGTTGTATATTAAATAAAAATTAAATAGGGGGATTTGCGATGAAAAGACTTAGACTCAAGCGGATGGCAGCGGTGATCCTGGCGCTGCTGATGATTCTGGGCTGTTTTGTGGGCTGTGGTTCCACAGAGGTCCAGGGAACAGATCAGGCAGAAACAACGACACTGAGCTGGGATATCACAGAACAAAGCCAGTTCCGCACGGAAAAGCAGCTGGAAGAGCACTACCAAAAGCATGTGATCGATCAGGAAGAATTTGTAGATGATTTCGGCGATATTACCATCGAACAGTATTTGATGCTGGCTCAGTGGCTGATCGATTTTCCCGATGAGAATGTGATTATGAAGTATGAGGAAGATGGCGATGAGCTGTTCTATAACACCGAATACAATTTCTTCGGCGTTTTAAGTAAGGATGGATA
>JAFOGM010000185.1 GCA_017386805.1 Bacillota bacterium | reverse complement strand
CGTCTTCTTCAACTATCGTCCCGACCGCGCCCGCGAAATCACCAGATGCTTCGTAGACGACAACTTCAGCGGTTTCGAACGCAAGAAGACCGTGGACGATCTGATGTATATCTGCTTCACTCAGTATGATGCCACCATGCCCAACGTGAAGGTAGCCTTCCCGCCCCAGTCTCTGGATAATACCCTGGGTCAGTACCTGGCTGCCAACGGAAAGAAGCAGCTGCGCATCGCGGAAACTGAAAAGTATGCTCACGTGACCTTCTTCTTCAACGGCGGCGTGGAAGCTCCCAACGAAGGCGAGGACCGCATCTTAGTGCCTTCCCCGAAGGTTGCCACCTACGACTTACAGCCGGAAATGAGCGCCTACGAAGTCACCGACCGCGTTCTGGAACAGATCGCAGCGGAAACCTACGACACCATCATCCTGAACTTCGCTAACTGCGACATGGTTGGTCACACCGGTGTTCTGTCCGCGGCAATCGCTTCTGTGGAAGCGGTGGACACCTGCATCGGTAAGATCGTGGAAGCCCTGAAGGCTCACGGCGGTCGTCTGCTCCTCACTGCAGACCACGGAAATGCGGACTGCATGCTGGACGAAAACGGCTGCATCGTTACCGCTCACTCCCTGAACCCCGTTCCCGTTCTGGTCCTGGATCCGGAACGCAGCGTGGAACTGGAAGACGGCGGCGTTTTAGCGGATCTGGCTCCTACCCTGCTGGATCTGATGGACATGGAAGCGCCTGCTGAAATGACCGGTCACAGCCTGATCAAGAAATAAATTGCAAAAACCACAAAACCGGAAGTGCTGATCGAACACTTCCGGTTTTTTATTTGTCGAAATTTGTCGAAGGGGATAGAACCCTAACGGGTCTTGAACCAACGCTTTTTGGTAAACCAGTACACCACAGGAACGATATACAGATACAGGGCGTAGGGTACCGACGAAGGATCCGCTCCCATGAAGGTCAGAGGAACGTTGCAGGCGATGGACCAGGGGATCAGTCCGGAGATCAATACCACCGAGTTGGCCATGTCCATGGCCAGTTCTTCCTTTTCGGCTCCGCAGTCGGAATAGGGCCGCTTCATCAGGTCGTTGCACATGAGGATGGCAATGGTCTGGTTGCAGAAGATGGCCACCATGGCGATGCTCATCATGATCATGACCGCAAATTTCCCCACTTTGGTGCAGGCTCTTCCCAACAGATCCTGCAGTTCTCCCAGCATGTTGGTATCGCTGAAGATCCCGGAATACAGGCTGGAAATGGCTAAAATGATGGACACTTCGATCATGGATACCAGGCCACCGCCATTTAAGATGGCGCCCAGGCCTTCGCCCTCTGCCTGATAGCCAAAGATGCAGGTGTGAAGTACGGAGGTCAGTTCCACGCCCTGAACCAGCCAGGCCACCAGCACCGCACTGGTGATGCTCACCAACATGGCATGTTTTACCTTCACCTTCAGGAAGGGAAGCACCAGCATGAAAATGGCCGGAACAAAGGCCCAGAAGGACAGAGCGAACTGTTCTTCAAAGGCACGGACTAAGGTTTCATCCACGTGGCTGATAGGGTTCCGGAAGGATACAATCGTGTAAGCCGCCAGCGTCAAAGCGAAGGGAAGACCTGCGGTCTTCATCATCAGCTTCACGTTGGTGAAAATGTCGGTCCCTGTCACCCCTGCCACTAAGTTAGCGCAGGAAGATGCCGGAGAACAGCGGTCTCCGAAGTACACGCCGGACAGGATCACCCCGGCAGCAATGGTAGGATCCACGTCACCGCTTCTGGCCAGGGCCATAAAGATCACACCCACGGTACCGGCCACCCCGTAGGAAGTCCCCAGGGCATAGCTGAGAAGACAAGCCAGTAAAAAGGCGATCAGTAAAAAGATGGGCGGCGTGATGACTTTGATCCCGTAATACACGAATACGGTGATGGTCCCGCAGACTCTCCAGGAGGCTGTGATCAGGCCGATGATCAGCATGATCTGGACCACGCCCTTGGAATCCTTCAGGGATTCCAGACCCATGTTCATCTGTTCCCGGATCCCAAATCCGCGAAGTTTCCCCACGGAAAGAAACGCCACCAAGCCCACCAGGAGCGCCCAGACCATGCTCAGGTCCAGGGCGATCGCAGCGATCATGGAGGCGATAAAAACGACAAAAGCAATTGCTAATTCCATTTTAAACCCTCAAATTCTATCTCATTGTTCTCTTCATCTGCTCCGGATTTGCAGCGAAGTCCAAAGCCGTTTCCTCGGTGATCCGTCCTTCTTTCCACAGCTTCAGAATGGACTGGTCCATGGTGATCATGCCTTCTCCGCCGGAAGAGGCGATCACGTTGTCGATCTGGTGATTCTTGTTGTCACGGATCAGGCTGCGGATGGCCGGATTCATGTGCATGATCTCAAAGGCCGGAACCAGATCTCCGTTCACATCGGGAAGCAGCTGCTGGGACACTACGGTATGCAGTACCGATGCCAGCTGAACGCGGACCTGTCCCTGCTGCTGGCTGGGGAAGGTATCCACAATACGGTCGATGGTATTGGTTGTCCCGCGGGTATGCAGGGTGGTGATGATGGTATGGCCGGTTTCCGCAGCGGTGATTGCCGCAGAAATGGTTTCCGCATCACGCATTTCTCCCAGCAGGATCACGTCGGGAGACTGGCGCATACAAGCCCGCAGCGCCGAAGTGTAGTCCTTCGTATCGATGGCGATCTCTCTCTGGCTCACCAGGCTCTTCACATTGCGGTGAAGATATTCGATGGGGTCTTCCAGAGTGATCACGTGGCTTTCTCTCGTTTTGTTGATCTGGTCGATGATGCAGGCCTGGGTGGTGGATTTTCCGCTGTTGGCCGTACCGGTCACAATAATCATACCGTGGGTCACTTCCGCCAGTTTCATCACTTCCTGGGGGATGTGCATTTCTTCCCAGTTGGGAATCTGGAAGGACACCACGCGGATCACCGCAGACATACTTCCTCTCTGACGATAGGCATTGACACGGAAGCGGGCCAGACCGGGAACCGCAAAGGAAAAGTCATCATCGCCGGTTTTCAGATATTCCTCCATGGAACGGTCCGCTCTCTGGTAGATTTCCTTCACCAGTCGTTCCGCATCCGCCGGCAGGATCCGTTCGTCGTTGATGGGCGTTACACGGCCATCAACCTTATGACAGGCAGGGCTTCCCACCACTAAAAACAGGTCCGATGCTTCCTGTTCCACCGCTTGTTTCAGACAATCCATCAATTCCATTCTGTCACCACCATCCAACGGAGGACCTTCCAGTCCTCTCCAACCTTCTGTACGCTGACCTGAAGACGCTGGGTCTCCGATACCGGACAGCTGTACCCGTAAACATCACCTTCGACAACCACCCCTTCGGGGAGGATCCCGGAGCGCAGCTGCGCCAAAATGCGCTCTGCTTCGTAATCTGCAGCATAGTATTCCATCACCGCTTCGGCAGACGCTTCGCCCAGCCGATCACCGGCCTTCACCGTGCTGAGACTCAGCACCGCAAAGGTGATCAGACAAAGCACCGCAAACATCACCAAAAGGGAGGTCCCTCCCACCACGGGGAAAGAGAATCCGCTGCGTTTTCCACGTTTATTCATTCCGTTCCACCTCCTGCCAGGCCGCAGTGATGCGGAACAGAGTTTCTTTCTCTTCCAGAGTTCTGGCCGTTACGGACGCCGTCCCCAACAGCGGTTCTCCGGAATCGAATGTTTCCACAATGATATCATAAACCGCTTCGTCGCTCTTCGCAACCGGCTGTCCCATTTCATCATAGAAAATCCGCAAAGTATCGTCCAATACGATTCCATCCAGCAGGTCGGACGCCAGGTCCAGATCCCCTCCGGAGGCTTTTACCGTTTCCGCCACGGACTGCAGGGACAGCAGTGCCCGGTCCTCGATTTGGTTTTCTTTGGACCAGCCGTCTGCTTTCACAAACATCTGAACGCACAGAGCCGATGCGATGCTGAAAATCAACAGCATGATCAGCAGTTCCATCAGGGTCAAAGGAGTCTTACTCTTCATGTTCCACACTCCTTTCACTGCGCAGGGCCAGATGTAAATTCTGTGTCGTTCCATCGGTGTTGATGAT
>JAFOGM010000184.1 GCA_017386805.1 Bacillota bacterium | reverse complement strand
CCGTTTAATGTAACGATGTATTTCATGATTTCAGTCTCCTTTTATTCGTTCAATGCCTTGATGCTCTTAAATACCAGCTGATCTAGGGGGATTTGGGTCTCGTGGCTGACAATGGCCATGACGCTGGCCGCAGTCTTTTCGTCCACGTCCAGAAGCTTGATGGTTCCGCCGTAGGGAACATCCAGCGGAGCACCCTCTTCACTGGCCGGTGCAGCTTCCTCAGCAGAAGCAGCGGCAGCTTCGGATTTCACGGGTTTTTCGCCGGGGATCAGCTTGGAAATGGCCATGATCACGATGCTGAGGATTCCCAGCATAGCGAATACGGTCAAGATGCCAGAAAGTGCGATCAGCAGAGCTTCCATGGTGGTTACTTCAGTGATTCCCATTTACTTCACCTCCTGAATGGAGTAGCTGGTTACCAGAGCGCGGGCAAACGCTTCTTCTTCGCGCTTCTTTGCACGATAGTCGAAGAAGGCTTCTGCCTGTGCCGGGAAGGCGATGTAGGATAAGACATCTTCTTCGCTTTCCGCGCGGCTTCCTAAATATTCCTTGGCTGCATCGTATTCCGGTGCGATGGAATCTGCATATCGACCCATAATGGGAGACTGTCCAGCCAGAGCCTTTTCTGCCAAAGCTGCATCGATGGGGCCGGGAGTGATTCCGTATTCACCGCGAACATAAGATTTTACTTCTTTCCCGATGTTCTTATAGCGTTCTCCTAAGAGAACGTTGACAGTGGCCTGTACGCCTACCATCTGGCTCATGGGAGTTACCAGAGGAGGATATCCCAGATCTGCACGTACTTTCGGAGTTTCTGCCAGTACTTCGTCCAGACGATCGATGGCGTTCTGCGCCTTCAGCTGAGCCACCAGATTGGATAACATGCCACCAGGGATCTGATATACCAGAGCATCTGCCTTGGTACCCATAACGTAAGGATCCAGGACCTTGGTTTCCATATACTTGTTCTTGACGGGAACGAAGAAGTCGTTGATTTTCTTTAATTTTGCAAAGTCCACACCGGTTTCATAACCGAACTGTTCAATGGCATAGACCAGAGACTCTGTGGGAGGCTGGCTGGTTCCGCCGGAGAAGCAGGAAATAGCAGTGTCGATGCCATCGGCACCGGCTTCGATTGCCTTTAAGCAAGTCATGGAACCCAGACCGGTGGTAGCGTGGGTGTGTACAACCACAGGGATGGATACGCTTTCTTTCAGCGTCTTTACTAAATCATAGGCTTCCTTGGGGCTCATGATCCCTGCCATGTCCTTCACGCAGAGAGAATGGCAGCCCATGGCTTCGATTTCTTTCCCCAGTTTCGCAAAGGCTTCTAAGCTATGGACCGGGCTGGAAGTGAAGCAGATGGCGCCCTGGGCGTGACCGCCGGCTTCGATGCAGGCTTCCACTGCGGTCTTCATATTTCTGGTGTCGTTCAGCGCGTCGAAGATACGGATCACGTCGATGCCGTTTTCTACAGACTTCTTCACAAAACGACGGATGGTATCATCGGAATAGTGATGATAGCCTAACAGGTTTTGTCCGCGCAGCAGCATGGACAGCTTGGTATTCTTCACCTTGGAACGAATCAGTCTCAGACGTTCCCAGGGATCTTCATTCAGATATCTCAGGCAGGAGTCAAAGGTTGCTCCTCCCCAGCATTCAATGGAATCGTAACCCGCCTGATCCATCGCTTCCAGGATCGCTTCGAAATCTTCCTTGGGAAGGCGTGTGGCCATCAGGGACTGGTTAGCATCTCTCAGGACAGTTTCTGTAATCTTTACTTTCACGTCAATACACTCCTTTTCACATTAAAAAACATCATTTCTTCTAATTATATACTACCTTGTTTTGATTGAAAATGCAATATTTCTTCAAACGTACCCAAAACACAATGCTTTTTAATCATAATTTAATCAAAAATTTTCAAACT
>JAFOGM010000183.1 GCA_017386805.1 Bacillota bacterium | reverse complement strand
GGATCTTGTCGGGATCGATCTGCAGGGAGATGATTCTCGGAGCGTAGGGGGACAGTTCCTGTCTCGGAGCGTTCAGTTCTTCCAGCATTTCCTTCATGATGTGCAGACGACCTTCACGAGCCTGAGCCAGTGCCTGTTCCAGAACTTCTCTGGACAGACCGTGTACCTTGATGTCCATCTGGATCGCGGTAACACCCTGAACGGTACCTGCTACCTTGAAGTCCATGTCGCCCAGGAAGTCTTCCATACCCTGGATATCGCTCAGGATCGCCATCTTGGAGGTACCATCTTCTTCCACGCGTTCTACCAGACCCATTGCAATACCAGCTACAGGAGCCTTAATGGGAACACCGGCATCCATCAGAGCCAGGCAGCTTCCGCATACGGATGCCTGAGAGGTGGAACCGTTGGAGGACAGAACTTCGGATACGACACGGATCGCATACGGGAAGTCTTCCACGCTGGGCAGTACGGGGATCAGAGCTCTTTCAGCCAGAGCACCGTGACCGATTTCACGACGGCCGGGGCTTCTCATGGGACGAGCTTCGCCTACGGAGTAGGGCGGGAAGTTGTAGTGGTGCATGTAGCGCTTTTCGGTTTCATCACCGATGCCATCCAGAGTCTGAGCATCGCCCATGGGACCCAGGGTAGCTACGGACAGAACCTGAGTCTGACCTCTCTTGAACAGACCAGTACCGTGAGCTCTCGGCAGAACGCTGGTATCGCACCAGATAGGACGGATTTCGTCTCTCTTACGGTTGTCCGGACGAACGCCGTCATCCAGGATCATCTTTCTAACCTGTTCCTTGGTGATGTTGTACAGAACTGCATCAACGTCCTTGGCATTTTCAGGATAGATTTCTGCGAAGTGTTCCTTCGCTTCCTTTTCTACAGCATCCATGTTGTCCAGACGTTCCTGCTTGTCGTAGGTCAGGATCGCTTCACGCATCTTAGCGGTAGCGTATTCGCGAACTGCTTCATCGATGTCAGCAGGAGCCTTGTATAAGTTGCATTCTCTCTTCGGTGTGCCTACTTCAGCCACAATTTCTTCGATCCATGCAACGATGTTCTTGATTTCTTCGTGAGCGAACATGATCGCATCCAGAATGATGTCTTCCGGAACTTCGTTAGCACCAGCTTCTACCATCATGATAGCATCCTTGGTACCAGCAACGGTCATGTGCATTTCGCTTTCTTCTCTTTCAGCCTTGGTGGGGTTTACGATGAAACGATCACCGATGCGGCCGATCAGGACAGAACCGGTGGGACCTTCCCAGGGAATGTCAGAGATAGACAGAGCGATGGAGGAACCGATCATAGCTGCGATTTCAGGCGGGCAATCCGGGTCAACGGACATAACGGTAGCAACTACCTGAACGTCGTTGTAGAAGCCCTTGGGGAACAGCGGACGCAGCGGACGGTCCATCAGACGGGAGTTCAGGATCGCCTTTTCGCCAGGACGACCTTCTCTCTTGATGAAGCCACCGGGAATCTTACCAGCAGCATACATCTTTTCTTCGTAATCGCAGGACAGGGGGAAGAAGTCGATATCCTGTCTGGGCTCCTTGGAGCAAACAGCAGTTACGTTAACAACGGTATCGCCGTAACGCATCATAACCTGACCGTTAGCCATTTCGCAGACCTTACCGATTTCAGCCTGTAACAGTCTTCCACCAACTGCGGTTTTAAATGTTCTGTAATTTTCGTACTTCATTAGAACAAACCTTTCCTTTCTTACAGATTTTTTCTCTTGTAACCGGGAACGGCTTGACAAGCTAACCCATTGGGATCAATGAGCTAAATCTCAAGCCGACCCCGTACCCGATTTTATAAAAGGCGGGGATAAACCCCGCCTTTCGTTTACGAAACTATTTTCTCAGGACTACTTTCTCAGGCCCAGACGATGGATCAGAGTTCTGTATCTTTCCAGATCAGTTTCCTTCAGGTAGTGCAGCATGTTTCTTCTCTGACCTACCATCTTCAGCAGACCTCTTCTGGAGTGATGGTCCTTCTTGTGTGCCTTCAGATGTTCGTTCAGGTCGTTGATTCTGTAGGTCAGAATTGCGATCTGAACTTCGGGGGAACCGGTGTCGCCTTCCTTGGTAGCGTATTCAGCAATGATCTGCTGCTTCATTTCCTTAGTAATCATAGTTTATTCTCCTTTTTCTCATTCGCCTTAGGCCGGGTAATGCGTCGGAGTGTCGCAGAACTCAGGACAAGGCATCAAATAAATTTTCAACCTCTTTATAATACCACGCACCATGGTCTTTGTAAAGAAATTTTTTCGCCCAAACCTATTGTTTTTTCAACAGTTTGTGATACTCTCTGGCCGTGTCGCAATTGCGTCGGATTTCCTCTGTAAGAGCCTCGATATTGTCGAATTTTCGTTCGTCACGAAGCTTTTTTAAGAACTCCACACGGATGTCCTTTCCGTACAGATCCACCTTCACGTCCAGCAGATGTGTCTCCACATTTTTATGATAGAGACCGATGGTGGGCTTGGATCCCACGTTAGTAATGGCCGGATAGGTCTGGCCATCCACGCGGCAGCAGGTCACGTATACACCGCTGGCCGGCACCACCATGGTTTCGTCCACCGTGATGTTGCAGGTGGGGAAGCCGATGGTACGACCGATGTGGTTGCCCTCGATGACGGTACCGCCGATGGAGTAGTTGCGACCCAGATAACGGGAACACTCCTCCATTTCGCCCTGGGCAATCAGCCCGCGGATCAGCGTACTGCTGACCACGGATCCTTCCAGAGATACGGCATCCATGACGGATACATCGAAGCCCAAAATGCAGCCCTGTTCGATCAGTGTCTGGGAATCGCCCTGGGCCTTATAGCCATAGCGGTAATTG
>JAFOGM010000182.1 GCA_017386805.1 Bacillota bacterium | reverse complement strand
TCGGCCAGTTCCAGATCTTCCGCAGCAGCTACGATGGTGGTAGGCATCAGCTTTCCCACTTCTTCTGCATGGGACGGTCCGGACAGAACCACATACTTCACACCAGGGATCGCCTCTTCGGCTATTTCCGACAGGCGTTTCAGGGATTTCTGTTCGATCCCCTTGGCCACATTGACCAGAACCATATCCTTTGTCAGATACGGCTTCGCCTGATTCAGAACACTTCGGAATCCCTGCGCCGGCGTGGAGAACATGACCAGTTCTGCGCCAACAATAGCAGCTTCCATGGTATCCGCTACCGTTAAGGTTTCCGGAAATGCAATTCCCGGTAAGTATTTTTTATTTTCACCATCGGCTTTCATGGCCTCTGCATGTTCCTGTCTTCTGGTCCACAAGGACACTGCGTGACCGGACTCCGCCAGAGAAATGGCCAGAGCTGTCCCCCAGCTTCCAGCACCGATGACTGCGATTTTCTTTCCCATTCCCCTGTCTCCTTACTTCTTTTTGAAGCTGAGCTTCGGTTCTTCGCCTCTCATCAGACGGCCGATGTTCGCTCTGTGTTTCCAGATCGCAATCAGACCCATAACAGCGAAGAAAATTCCATAGTCAGGAGCGATCATAAAGCCTGCGATGATCAGTGTCAGGGCTGCTGCCACAGAGCCAACAGATACGCGCTGTGTCAGGATCATACCCAGAACAGCAACTGCCAGGATCAGTCCGCCCAGAGGAGGACAAGCAGTCACCACAGAGCCAAATCCGGTAGCGATACCCTTACCGCCCTTGAAGCCGAAGACAGCCGGCCAGATGTGACCAGCGAATACGGCTACAGCACACCAGGCGCCCAGCATTCCCGGATCGTTCATGATCATTCCACCGATCAGCTTACCGATCAGAACAGCGATGACACCCTTACCGATGTCTACCAGCAGGGTTTCTGCAGCCGCTTTCTTTCCCAGAACGCGCAGGACATTGGTGGTACCGGCGTTTCCGCTTCCCACCTTCTTGATGTCCACACCGTGGAGACGACCGATCAGGATGGCCGGATTGATATTACCCAAAAAGTACGCGATGATCACAGCCACAGCTGCCATCATCGGTCCCTTCATACCTTCTTCCAAAAAGATTCCCATGGACTACTCCTGTTCCTTCTCGCTCTTTTCGCGGAATACGAACTTCAGAGAGGTACCAGCGAAACCGTATGCATCACGAATCTTATTTTCGATATAACGAGCATAAGAGAAGTGCATCAGTTCGCGGTCGTTGACCTTGAAGGAGAAGAGAGGCGGCTTTACGCCAACCTGAGTCGCATAGTAGATCTTCAGACGACGGCCCTTATCAGAAGGCGGATTGTTCATCAGAACTGCGTCTGCGATCAGGGAGTTCAGCTGACCGGTGGGAACACGCATTGCACAGTTTTCAGCAACGGTCTTCGCCATGTCGATCAGACCTTCCAGTCTCTGACCCTTCAGAGCGGAGATGAACATTACCGGAGCATAGCTCAGGAAGATCAGTTCATCGCGGATCATGCGCTCGAAATCTCTCATGGTATTGGTTTCTTTCTTCACCAGGTCCCACTTGTTCACAACGATCACAACACCCTTACCGATGTCTACCAGCAGGGCTTCTGCAGCCGCTTTCTTTCCCAGAACGCGCAGGACATTGGTGGTACCGGCGTTTCCGCTTCCCACCTTC
>JAFOGM010000181.1 GCA_017386805.1 Bacillota bacterium | reverse complement strand
TACGCTGATGTTCCGTTCGCCCACCTGCACTGCCGTGGATAAGATGGCAGCCAAGGCGCTGGCGGCGATTGCCGGCATCGACCCGGAAGAATTCGCCGGCGAAATGTTCCGCGCAGGCAGCGACTTCGGCGACAAGACCGAAGAAGACCTGTTCTATCAGGACTTCAAGACCTTCGTCATCAAGGACGTTCACTTCGGCGCAGGCCAGGTGAACTCCATGGACAAGGAAGAACTGAAGTCTCTGAAGGAACGTATGGTGCCCTACATTCAGGGTGCAAGCAAAGAACGTGGCCTGGACATGGTCTGCTTCATGCTGACCAACATCCTGGAAGAAACCACGGAGCTGCTCTACGAAGGAACGAAGGCGAAGGAGATCCTGGAAAAGGCCTTCCCCGACGGAGAATTTGGCGACGGATCGGTGATCTTACCGGGCGTTGTCTCCAGAAAGAAACAGCTGATCCCCTCGGTGATGGCTGGTCTGGAAGAATGAAGAATAAAAACAAAATCTGTGAACAATCAAAAAGCCATGGCTTGGCCGGATAAATCGGGTAAGTCATGGCTTTGTTGTTTTTGAATTGCGGGATTAAACGTTCCAGATGGTCAGAATAGTGGAGAAGATGATCATACTGGAAACGATGGCCAGGGAACTGGTCAGGGCCGAAGCCTTGTAGTCGCTGCCCAGTTTTTCGGTGTAAACGGCGTTCATGGAGCCGAAGGGCGCCAGGAGACAGAGGGCTGCGGTCTGCTTCAATTCGGTGGAGAAGGGAAGCAGGGCTGCGATCAGCAGAGCCAGGGTCGTTCCTACCACGATGCGGGCACCGATGGTGCGGAAGACCTTCTTCATGGTTTCCTTATCGAAGGAGAAGTCCAGGTAGAGGCCCAGCATGAACATGGACAGGAAGGCATTGGCGTTGGCTGCCGGTGCGATCAGAGTGAACACGAATTCCGGGAGCTGGATCCGCAGGAAGGTGAGGATCAGTAGGATCGTGTAGACCTTGATGGTGATGGAGCTCATGATGCGCTTGAAGAAGCCCAGGAAGGTGAACTTGGGAGAACCGGGCATGAAACGACAGGCCACGGTGTAGCTTCCTCCCAGGGTGAAGAACGCATTGGGCGTGTCGTAGAGACAGGCTGCCACCACGCAGGTAGGGCTCATGAAGCTCTGCAGGAAGGGCAGGGTAAAGCTTCCGATGTTGTAGTTGGGATAATTGGCGATCTGGTAGGCCGTTTCTTCGTTTCCGCGCTTTCTTCCGGTGAGCCAGGCAATGAGGATCATGGTTCCGTTGGAAATGAAGGGAAGCAGCAGGAAGAAGAACAGGGACGAATCCAGGGTGAAGTTCCGGAAGGATGTGATGATGGCGCAGGGGAGAGCTACGTTGATGTAGATCGTACTGACTACGCGGCTGTCACTTTCCTGAAGGATCTTCGCCTTTTTTAAACTGTAGGCCAGGGCCATACAAAAGATAAAAGAGAATGCTTTTAAAATAACTTGGATCATGGTAACACCTATTACATTTAACAAAAAATATACTCGCGAACGTGTCTATTTTAGTTGATCTTGCAAGGGATTTCAATAGGAGAAATCACAGCGGAAACAGAAAGAAATATGCGAAAACTTAATACAAATGATATGGGATTTTTTATGGAACTGGCAGAGACAGGGACGTTGATTTTATCGAAAGAGGATAGTATAATTGAAAATAATGGGCTTTTTGTGCCCATTTTGATAAACGAGATTTTAGGAACTCGTAAGAGAGTAAAATGCAGAATATTTGAATGCGGAGTATATACACAGTTTCAGGAGGAGTAAGACAACATGAAGATCAATGAAACAAAGAGATTTATCAGTTTCCTGCTAGTAGTGGTAATGCTATTTGGGATGATGCCGACGACCACAGGGGTGGTGTATGGGGCAGATTCGAAAACCAAACAAGTAGAAGTCGGGCGGCAGGTTGTCCTTTCTGGGGAAGAGGGAAATAACCATTCCTGGAAAATTGGAGGGGATGGGAAAGCTGTGACTTTGGAATATCTCAATGAGACTGCAATTATAACTGGCGAGATTGCAGAAAAGAGTGTGACAGTAACCCATAGCTATAAGAATAGTAGGAACCGTGATGTCTCAGAGACATGGACTGTGAACGTGGT
>JAFOGM010000180.1 GCA_017386805.1 Bacillota bacterium | reverse complement strand
TATAGTCAATGGTGTTCAGATCCTTTGTGGACAAAATGTAATGAGTTCCCAGGGATTCCTTATCCGTCACATTGACCACTTCAAAAGGCTTTCGGCAGGAACCGACACAGCGGCCACGGTTTCCGCAGCGATAACCGGTCAACCCCGACATGAGGCAGTTCCCGGAATAGGACATACACAGCGCGCCATGAATAAAGATTTCAATGGGAATCTCTGCGATTCTTCGGATCTCTTTCACTTTTTCGATGGGAACTTCACGGGATAATACCACGCGCTTCGCTCCCAGTTCTTTATACAGCAAAGTACCTTCCAGGTCATCGATCCCCATCTGGGTGGAGCAGTGGGCTTCCAGATCCACGAAGTTTCTCACCACATAGTCAAAGACCGCCATGTCCTGAACGATGACACCGTCCACACCCACTTTATTCAGTCGATGGAGCTGGTCCTTCATGTCTTCCATTTCTTCTTCGTACACCACGGTATTCATGGTGACAAAGATCTTCA
Organism: Bacillota bacterium; assembly: GCA_017386805.1. Lineage (GTDB taxonomy): Bacteria > Bacillota > Clostridia > Peptostreptococcales > Anaerovoracaceae > RGIG446. The sequence continues at coordinate 1,098 of JAFOGM010000180.1, read as the reverse complement.
CGTCACGAAGATGGGCATAGCGAACCACTTCCGCCAAAGTTTCCCAGTCGAAATTGGTGGAATAGGCCCGGGCACCAAACTTCTGCATCCCCAGATATACCGCATCACAGCCGTTGGACACCGCCGCCTTAAAGGCTTCTATATTTCCAGCCGGAGCTAATAATTCAGTCATATACTCCTCCTAGCCCAGTCGTTCCACCTTGGCAATGGTATCCTCTTCGGACAGTTCCTCATCCAGAATATCCATAATTTTATTCACCAGATCCACGTGATCCAGCGCAAATGCGAAAATCTTATGACCACCCGCATTGGAAATCTTTCCTCTGCGGATCATATATTCCAATAAGTCCACTACGGGCTGGATTTTTGCTCTCTTTTCTTTCATCTCAATCACCTATGCACGAATCAATTTGCACACACATTCTACATTCGCCGTATGGGGGAACATGTCCACGGGCTGTGCCACTTCCAGCTTGTAGTCGCTTTCGGTCAGGACCTTGATGTCGCGGGCCATGGTTGCCGGATCGCAGGAAACGTAGACGATGCGCTTGGGAGCTACCTTCAGTACGGAGTCGATCAGTGCCTGGTCGCAGCCGCTTCTGGGCGGATCCAGAATCACCACATCGGCTTTCACGCCCTGTAAGCGTTTTGCCAGAACTTCTTCTGCTTTACCGCAGATATATTCCGCATTGACGATACCATTGATGACAGCGTTTCTGTTGGCGTCAATGACTGCCTGCTTCACCACTTCCACGCCAATGATGCGGGCTGCACCTTCCGCGCAATACAGGCCGATGGTCCCCACGCCGCAGTACAGGTCCAGGATGGTTTCTTCTCCAGTGAGGCCAGCAAATTCCTTCACTTTATCGTACAGAGCTACAGTCTGTACCGGGTTTACCTGATAGAAGGACAGCGGAGAAATTTCAAAGGTCAGATCGCCGATCTGATCCAGAATGGTATTCTTCCCTGCGATAGTCACGCAGTCCTTCCCCATGATTTCGCCGCCCTTACTGCGGTTGATGTTCAGAACTACACTTTCCAGCGCCCAGAACCAGTCTTCATCGGTACCCAGGGCATTGACTGCATCGTCGCACAGTT
>JAFOGM010000179.1 GCA_017386805.1 Bacillota bacterium | reverse complement strand
GTTATTACCGATTTTGATTCGGATCAGTAAGGGAAGTCCCAGTGCTTCCGGAGCCGCTGGAAACATGGATACGATGCCCATTGTGAAGCTGCAGGGCCAGGAGATCGGTCTGGTGGCCATGATCGTTGGGGTACTCACCTCGCTGATGGTGCCGTTCATCCAGCCGGTGCTGCTGAGCCTTGTCCGATAAATAAGAACAAAGAAAAACCGGAATCCTCACGGATTCCGGTTTTGATTTACTTGTGTCTTTATTTCAGGAGACTTGTATTAGTAGTTAGTAGCTCTCAGCTTGAAGTAAGCCTGCGGATGAGCGCATACGGGGCAGCCAGCGGGAGCCTTCGGGCCATAGTGCAGGTGACCGCAGTTAGCGCATTCCCAAACAACATCTTCAGCTCTTTCGAATACTTCGCCGTTCTGGATGTTAGCCAGCAGCTTCAGATATCTTTCTTCGTGAGTCTTTTCGATAGCAGCTACCTTTTCGAACAGGCCAGCGATGCGGTCGAAACCTTCTTCTCTAGCTTCCTTAGCCATGGTAGCATACATGTCGGTCCATTCGTAGTTTTCGCCAGCAGCAGCATCCTTCAGATTTTCTTCAGTTCCGGGTACAGCGCCGCCGTGCAGTTCCTTGAACCACATCTTTGCGTGTTCCTTTTCGTTGTTCGCAGTTTCTTCGAACAGTTCAGCGATCTGAACATAACCATCCTTCTTTGCCTTGGAAGCGTAGTAGGTGTACTTGTTTCTAGCCTGAGATTCGCCAGCGAAAGCTGCCTGTAAATTAGCCTCTGTCTTAGATCCCTTGAATTCCATAATGATAATCCTCCTTAAATGCTCTCATAATTCCTATATCATAAAGTGATCAGCGTACCATTCTAAAACGCTGCAGAATTTCACTTTAGGAATCGTTCTTGTTATCATTATAATACCACTGCCAAATAAATTTCAAACAAAGAAAACGAAAAAAGGAAAAATATTTTAAAGAAAATGGCTTCCGCTTGCGGTTCAATCGGCCAAAGTGATATGATACAAGTGGAGGATTGTATATGAAACGACACGCTATCATTCCCATTTTCATACCCCATCGCGGCTGTCCCAACGACTGTGTGTTCTGCAACCAGAAAAAAATCACAGCCAGCAGCGGACCAGTGAACGCAGAAGATGTCCGCAGTAAAATCGATCTGTGGCTGACAACGCTGAAAGACCGTCCGGGACTGGAAACCGTGGAGATCGCCTTTTACGGAGGAAGCTTCACAGGGATCCCTATGGAAGAACAGACAGCCTTTCTGGAAATTGCGAAAGAATATAAAGACCGGGGACTGGTACAAAAATTACATCTTTCCACCCGGCCGGATTACATCGATGAAGAGATTCTGGACAATTTGAAACGGTTGTCCGTGGATGTGATCGAGCTGGGCGTTCAATCCTTCGATCCCAAAGTACTGGAGGCTTCGAAACGCGGCCACAACATTGAAGTGGTGGAACGAAGTGCACGAATGATCAAAGAATATGGATTCACGTTGGGGATCCAGCTGATGATCGGCCTTCCGGAAGATAGTTATGAGAGCTGTATCCATTCGGCAAAAAAGGCTGTGGAGTTACAGCCGGATATTGCGAGATTGTATCCTACAGTGATCATCCGGGATACGGAACTCTATGATATGTGGGAGCGAGGAGACCATATTCCTCCGAACCAGGAAGAAATCATCCGAAGAACGGCGCACATGTATAAGATCCTCACAGAAGCAGGGATCAACGTGATCCGCGTGGGGCTGAAGAGTTCCGACTTGATCAACGACGATGTGGATGCAGCGGGAGGAACCTATCATCCGGCGGTAAAGCAGCTGGTCTGTGGTTTCCTGGCGCGGGAAAGTCTGGAAGCGCAGCTGCATCAGATCCTGGAGCGAAGTGTCGCTTCTGAGGCAGCCGACCGCAGGTCGGGTGGTTGCCGGAAGGTAAGTTTCTATGCCAACGGAAGCTCCATGTCGGAGATGATCGGCTGGCAGGGTGAGAATAAAAAGTATTTTACGGAGAATTATCCGCAGTTTTCACTGCGTTTTGAAAAGGACGACAGTTTGGCCGATGGCCAGTATGTCTGTCGGGAAAAGGAGTAAACCATGGTGCATCTGGGAAATGACTGGGATCAGGTATTGGCCGGTGAATTTGAAAAGGACTATTATCTGGAGCTCCGCAAGTTTCTGAAGGAGGAGTATTCCACACGGACGATCTATCCCTCTATGTATGATATTTTCAATGCGTTGAAGCATACTGCTTACAAGGATGTAAAAGTGGTCATTCTGGGGCAGGATCCTTACCACGGACCGAACCAGGCTCACGGCATGTGTTTTTCCGTCAAGAAAGGAGTGGCAGTTCCGCCATCTCTGGTGAACATTTATAAGGAATTGAAAGAGGATGTGGGATTTGAGATCCCCAATCACGGATTTTTGGAAAGCTGGGCAGATCAGGGTGTGTTATTGATGAACACTGTACTGACGGTCCGCGGCGGTCAGGCCAATTCCCACAAGGGGAAGGGCTGGGAAATCTTCACCGATCAGGTGATCCGTCACCTGAATGATCGTGAACAGCCCATGGTGTTCCTGCTGTGGGGTGCCCATGCGAAATCCAAGCGACAGCTGATCACCAATCCGAACCATATGATTTTAACAGCAGCTCATCCCAGCCCCTTGTCGGCGTACAACGGGTTTTATGGATGCCGCCACTTCTCCCGAACCAATCTGTTCCTGGAAGAACAGGGGATGAAGCCCATCGACTGGCAGCTGCCTTTGGAATAAATATCTGTGAGATTTGAAAGGAGAACGAAGATGACTGTATATGTACATTTAGCAACTGGTTTTGAAGAATTGGAAGCCCTGAGCCCGGTGGATGTTCTGCGCCGCGGCGGTGTGGATGTAAAAACCGTATCCGTCATGGATGAACAGACCGTAATCGGATCCCATGGAATCCCTGTGGTTGCAGACCTGATGTTTGAGGAAGCAAACTACGATGAATGCGACATGATCGTTCTTCCGGGAGGAATGCCGGGAGCAGCCAATTTAGGCGCTCACGAAGGTCTCTGCGAAAAGATCCTGCAGTTCCATGCGGAAGGAAAGTGGAATGCGGCAATCTGCGCTGCGCCCATGGTCTTCGCCCAGCTGGGACTTCTGGAAGGCCTGGAAGTGACCATTTACCCCGGTATGGAAGACATGCTGAAGGGTGCAAAGGCCAGCGCAAGTGCGTTCCTGACCGTAAACTATGAACAGAAGATCCTGACTGCCAAGGGACCTGGCTATGCTCTGAACTTTGCTTTAGAGATCCTGGAAATCATGAAGGATAAAGAAACGGCAGAAGCGGTAAAGAAGGGGATGTTGATTCGATAGGTGAGTGCTATGAAGAAAATCGATCTTCATACTCATAGCTGGCGGTCGGACGGAGGGCTCTCGCCCACGGAACTGGTCCGCGAAGCTGCGGAAATCGGTCTGGAAGTCATGGCGCTGACGGATCATGATGGAACCTTTGGGATCGAGGAAGCCCTGGAAGCCGGACAACAGTTCGGTGTTTCGGTCATCGGAGGAATGGAATTTTCCAGCTACCTGGAGACCTTTGATTGTCACATGCACATTCTCGGTCTGGGCATCGATCCAGAGGAACCAGGGATGGCGGAGAAGATGATTTGGATCCGGGAAAAGCGTCGGGAACGCAATGCAAGAATGTTGGAAATCTTCCGTCAGCTGGGTTTTGAACTGGAAATGGAGGATATGCAGGTATATCCGGGACAGGATTACGTGGGTAAGCCCAACATGGCCCGGGCGCTGGTGAACCGCGGCTATGCATCGTCCATCAACGAAGTGTTCGAGTCGCCGAAGATGCTGAAGGCGCCGGAAATGAAGGTGGTCAGACGAGACCGCGTTCCTGCAGAGGGAGCCATCGATCTGATCCACAATGCCGGCGGTCTCTCAATCTTAGCCCACCCCTTCAAGGTGTTCTGGGAAGGCCGAATTTCGCCGTCGCGACGGGACTTCGATGATCCGGTACACCTGGCATACCGTGAGCATTTTGAGGGTATTTTAGAGAAATTGGTGGTCCGCGGCCTGGATGGGATGGAATGTTTTTATTCTTCCCACACTGCGGAGGAAACCAAATATCTCTGTGATTTAGCTCAAAAATATGGGCTGAAAATCACTGCCGGTTCGGACTATCACGGAGCTAATATGCGCGAAGGCGTAACTCTGGCTGGCTGTTGGAAGGGCTGGGAGGAAGAACTGGTTCCGGAAGCTGTGAAGGCAGTGGAAACTTTAGCATTTGATTTGACAGCATTGTTAAAAACACGATATAATAAAATTTAGAGCTGTCGTAAGACGGGAGGTCCGCGGAGCGGACCGGTTGCCAGAAACATTGAATTTACAGGAGATTTTACATGAGCGAACTGATCGTAGAGC
>JAFOGM010000178.1 GCA_017386805.1 Bacillota bacterium | reverse complement strand
GTTCCTTTTGGATTTCAGGATCGACCACAGCCAGCATGTCGGTCTGGATCACGCCGGGAGCCACGCAGTTGACACGGACGTTGGACGGACCCAGTTCCTTGGCCAGAGCCTTGGTGAGGCCGATAACAGCGGCCTTGCTGGCGGAGTAGTGGACTTCGCAGCTGGCTCCCACCTGTCCCCAAATGGAGGAGATGTTGACGATGGCTCCGTCTTTTTCGGAAATCATGTCGGGAAGAGCCTCTTTACAGCAGAGGTACATTCCCTTGATGTTGGTGTCCATCATTTCATCCCACATTTCCTCGGTGATGTCGGTGAATAAAGAGAATCCGGAGATTCCGGCATTGTTTACTAATATATGAACGGGACCAAAAGCAGCCTGTGCCCGGCGGAACATCAGATTTACCTCTGTTTTGGATCGAATATCCGCCTGAAGAGCCAGCGAATTGACACCTTGTTCTTTCAATATCGCATCCAGTTCCAACGCCTGAGCTTCGCTTTTATTGTATCCGATGATAATGTTGGAAGCCCCTTGTCTGGCAAACTCCAGAGCACATTCCCGTCCGATTCCGCGGCTGGCGCCGGTGATGAGAACGGTCTTTCCCTTAAAATTCATAATAGCTCCTTTCGCAGGCCGCCGAAGGCGGCTGCCGCTGTGATTCGTATCTTCAGTATAGCGTGAAACCTGGATAAAGAAAAGTTGAAATTCTCACAGCCAGGGGGTATAATTGAAGCGTATTTGAAGAATATGAGTGTTTTTGTCATGCGCTCAGCGCAATGAAAAAAGAAAGGACACAGACAATGTATAAAGAAGCGTTAAGACCTGCATGGGTCGAAGTAAATCTGACCAATTTGGAGTACAATATCAAGAATATCCAGGCGAAAGCTGGTGATCGCCCTCTGATCGGCGTCATCAAGGCCGACGCTTATGGTCACGGTGCAGAAGAAGTTGCCAGAGTTCTGGTGGACAATGGTGTAAAGACCCTGGCTATCGCAACTCTCCACGAAGCCATCGCTCTGCGTGAAGCTGGTTTTGTGGAACAGGAAATCATCATGCTGGGTCTGACTCCGGACATGTATGCAGATACCATCGTGGAATACAACATCACTCCGGTGACCTGCTCTTACGAAAATGCAAAGGCCATTTCTGAAGCTGCTGCAAAAGCAGACAAGGTGGTAAGAGGCCTGGTTGCTGTGGATACCGGCATGGGCCGTATCGGTTATCAGCCCTACGATCCCAAGGCTGTGGAAGAAGTCAAGATGATGACTGAGCTGTCCAACTTCCAGGTGAAGGGTATGTTCTCTCACTTCTCCACTGCAGATGCTCTGGACAAGACTTACTCCCATGAACAGGAAAAGAAGTACGCAGATTTCTATGAAGCGCTGACCGCTGCAGGTGTGGAAGTTCCCTTCCGTACCCTGTCCAACAGTGCAGCCATCATGGAACTGCCCACCGCATATTACGACGCTGTACGTCCGGGTATCATTCTGTACGGTCTGTATCCTTCTGACGAAGTGGACAAGAACGAACTGGATATCAAGCCCGTTATGTCTGTCAAAGCAAACATCGTTCACCTGAAGGAAGTTGGCGAAAACTTCTCCGTAGGTTACGGCCGCAGATTCATTTCCGAACGTCCGTCCAAGATCGCGACTCTGGCTCTGGGTTATGCTGACGGTTATCCCCGTCCCTTCTCCAAGTTTGCCCGCGTTATCGTAAACGGCGTGTATGCGCCCATTGCCGGCAACATCTGCATGGACCAGTGCATGGTGGACGTGACCGACGTTCCCGACGTTAAGGTAGGCGACGAATGCATCATCGTAGGTACCGATGGTAAGAACACCATTCTGGCTGATGAAATCGCCAACGCAACCGGTACCATCAACTACGAAATCGCTTGTGCCTTCGGTCAGAGACTGCCCAAGGTTTACGTAAAGTAGGTGCTTCATGATCAAGCGGATGACACCGGAGTATCGGGATCAGGTCCTGGCTATGTGGCTGGCAGAAACCACTAAGGCTCATGATTTCATTCCCAATGCTTACTGGGCGAAGAATTTTATCAAGGTGAAGAATCGCTTTCTTCCCGCTTCCGAAACGTTCCTCTGTGTGGAAGGCGGAGAGCTGAAAGGCTTCCTCAGCATCATGGACGGAAACTTCATCGGTGCGCTGTTCGTTGGCTCTGAATTCCAGGGACAGGGCGTAGGCCGCCGTCTTCTGGAACATGTCATGGATAACTGGGATGAGCTGACTTTAAAAGTCTATGCGAAGAACACCAAAGCCGTAGGCTTCTATGAACACATGGGCTTCTATATGGAAGACGAAGCTGACAATGAAGAAACCAATGAGCTGGAATACACCATGTCCTGGATCTCCGGCGATATGGAAGAGCTGTTGTTTGGTCTGCAGTGTTAGATTTTCGACAGATTCCGACAAAAATAAAAAAGAGCGCTGTGCGTATGCACAGCGCTTGTTTACTTTTTGATGCGATTATGGCAACCGCTTCGCGGCTGGTTAGTCGTTGGGTCTGGTGTAGAAACGGCCGATGATCTGGTCGGTGCGAATAACGTTGATAAAGGCCTTCGGATCCACTTCGCGGGCAGCGCGGGAGATGGTCTTGACCTGGTCGGTGGTGACTACGGTGTAGATCATGTCCTGTTCCTGGCCGTTATATAAGCCGGTACCGCGGAACAGCGTACCGCCGTGGTGGGTCGGGGTCTTGATGGCATTGTAGATATCTTCCGCTTTCTGAGAGACGATGAACAGGGTCACTCTCTGGTAACGGGGGTTCAGCATCTGCACGATCTGTGTGGATGTGAACTGGAAGATGATGGAGTACAGGGCCTTGTCCCAGCCGAATAACATACCGGCGATTCCCAGAACGCAGACATTTCCAGCGAAGATGTAGTTGAAGCAGTCGATGTTCAGTCGTTCCGACAGTGCTACGGCAATGAAGTCGGTACCCCCGGAAGTGGCTCTGGCTCTCAGACAGAGGGCAACGCCGGCACCGTTGATGATACCGCCGAAGATGCAGATCAGAAGGATGTCTTTCGTCAGAGGCATGGGCGGGATGATGTCCGTCAGGAAAGAGGACATCAGGATCACCACGCAGGAGAGCAGGGTGAACTTCTTGCCGATAAATTTATAGCTGATGAGGGCCGGGATGGCGTTCAGAGACAAGTTTACCACGGTAAAGGGAACGTGGATCCCGTAGTACTGATCGCAGATACGCTGGATCAGGAAGGTGATCCCGCTGAAGCCACCGGGGTATAAGCCTCCGGCAGAAACGAAGATTTTATTGTTGACCCCCATAACGATGGCAGCCATAAGGATACATGTAAAACGCAGTGTGTCTTCCGCCTGGTTTTTCGAAGCGCGCTGAAGTCCGTCTAAAGAATTCATGGAAAAAGTCCTTTCTTACATAGTCAAGTTACCCTATTAAGATACCTAATTTTATCACAAAATGCAACTGAATGTTATGTGATTTTCTGTGAACTATGTTATAATATAATGATACAAAATGCGGTCGTCCGCCCAAAAGCAGAAAACCGCATCCAAAGAAAGGACGTGTCAGATGAAAAACGTACTTCTGACAATTCAATATGACGGAACCAACTTCTCCGGATGGCAGCGTCAGCCGGAACGACGGACGGTTCAGGGAGAGATCGAACGGGTGTTGTCGATCCTCTGTAAACAGGAAATCAGTGTCAACGGAACCAGCCGTACGGATGCCGGTGTCCACGCTTTCGATCAGCATTGCAGTTTCGCCGGGGACTTCGGGATCCCGGTGGACCGGATCCCGGTTGCCGCCAATACGCTGCTTCTGGCAGGCGCCTATCGCCCGGGTTCAGTCAGCGACGTGAAGATCGTGGAGGCGAGAGAGGTTCCTATGGACTTCCATGCCAGATTCAACAGCCAGGGAAAGCGATACATCTACAAGATCCGCAATGCCAAGGAACC
>JAFOGM010000019.1 GCA_017386805.1 Bacillota bacterium | reverse complement strand
GCTTCGTCATCACTGCCTACGAAAACGATTTTTCCATCCAGGACTCCCAGTGCCTGTGCAATGGGGTTTTCCTCATCCATCGTTCTGACGATTCCATTGAAATACAAACGATCTAACATGATTTTCCTCCTTTATATTTCCAGTTCCAGTAAACGCGAACTCAAACTCTTTCCATGAGCATCGATGGATAGTGATCTGGTAACACCTCCGCCCAGGGCCTGATCCATGACGATGTTCAGCGCTCCTAAATTAGGTAATTCATAGATCACAACGTCACCCTTGACGATGCCTTCGAAATGGTCTTTGATCAATTCCGGCGTGATCATCTGTCGAATCTTGTTGAAATCTTTCTTATCATATGCGATCAGCGAAATATTGGAGATGTTCCCCTTATCGCCTGTCCGGGAATGTGCAATTTCTTTCAGTTTCATTGTTACGCCTCCTTCCCGGGATCCATCACCACTCGAATCTCCACTTCATTTTGCGGAAGGAATACCGAGGCAACCGACACGATTCCACGAACATACTTTCTGGCTCCGCCGCCACCTGCCGGGCCGTTGGTGTACAAGGCCTCCACTTCTTCTCCGGCAATCGCCGCTGTGCGGCGATCCTCACTGCGCATGGCCACTCGTAACCGCACTTCTGCAGGTTCCGCAGTCACGCCGGTTCGGCCAGCATCACTCAGTCCTGTACAGCCATTCCCGTACAGTGAGTTGACGCCAATCAAGTCGATTCTCAGTTCCTGGATTTGATCTTCCCAGGGCTTCAAACGGTGACGGATGATTTTTGCAGCCAGTTCGGCCCGAGCCACACATCCATCCCCTCCGTAGCTGATTTCTCCTTCACCGATAAATCCGTCACGATAGCCCACACTGACCTTATACAGACCATTTTTCGGGCTTCCAGAGGCATCTCTGACAACAACTCTATCCTTCCCTTCCGTCTCCAGCCGGATTTGAGAGAAATCTGCGGTCACATCAGGTGTCAGGTAACGAGTGGGATCGTGGATCTCGTAAATCAACTGCTCCGTCACCGTAGCCTCGGTGATCAAACCACCGGAGCTCTCCAGCTTTGTGACCGTAATCGTTCCCTCGTCTGTGATTTCGGCAATAGGAAAGCCCTGATTCCAGGCTTCCGGTACGTCTTTATATCCGGGATCGGCAAAATAGCCGCCGCAGACCTGAGCCCCACATTCCAGAAGGTGGCCTGCAGCCGTCCCTTTCCCCAATTTGTCCCAATCCTCCATGGACCAATCGAATTCGTGAATCAATGGCCCTAAAACCAACGCAGGATCGGCTACACGCCCGGTAATGACGATATCTGCGCCCTGGCTCAGCGCTTCCACGATCCCGGACGCACCGATGTAGGCGTTGGCCGAGACAATTTTATCGGCAATCGAGCGTAACGGTTCGCCAGTTTCGAGAATGGGCAGTTCTCTGCATTCGCCATTGACAATGCGGTCATACACATCATCTCCCAGGACCGCAGCGATCCGAAGCTGCGGAAGCCCTGCTTCGCAGGCCAAAGCCCGGACAGCGCGGAGGGCGCTGGACGGGTTTGCTGCCCCCATATTCGTTATGATTTTTACCGGAGTTTTTCCAGCAGCGATCAGCTCTCTTAATATAGGAAAGATCTTCTTAAAACGATATTCCAGAAATTCATTATATCCCAAATCAGGATCCGACAACTTTCTCTGCTGGGCCAGAGCAATGGTTCGCTCTGCCAAACACTCGAAAATAATATAATCCAAATCTCCGCTGCGAATCAGGTCCAGCGCAGGTTCGATCCGATCACCGCCATAGCCTGCACCGCTGCCGATACGAATGGTTTTCATAGCACTCCTCCCTTTCTTTCCCCCTCATTATAGACAATATCTGAATATTTGGAAAGTGGTTTCTAGCTGGCTTTTCTCCAGAACTTTGGTATAATGAGAAAGGTGAAAGGAGAAATGATTATGACCAACCAATTTCGTTCTGTTTTAGCAATGATTCTCGTGGCTTTTATTTTACTGGCTTCCAACAGCCTGGCGAACAATGAAAACAAAAAAGGAAACGATTCCGTGGAACAGCCCACTTACAGCGAAATCCAGTACAGCGCTCTCCGCGCGGATGATAAAGTAGACTTCGGCCTGAAACTGACTGCAGAAGATGTGACCGCAACCGGTCTGACCCTGATTTGCGAACAGTCCGGCGGTGTCTTCGAAGGCGAACTGGCTTCCACTTCCGAATTCAGCCTGGATATGTTCGATGGCGCAAAGTGGATCGTTTGTGACACTGTGATCCCGGAAGAAGAAATCGCCTGGGACCAACCTCTGCTTCTGATCCAGTCGGAAGATTCCGTATCCTGGGATATCGATTGGACCACCATCTACGGCGAACTGAAGCCGGGAAGCTACCGCATTTCCAAGTGGGTCATGGACCAGACTTCGGAAAACACCTACTTCGCTTACTTCACAGTAAAATAGTATCATAAGAAACACAAAGCCGCATGAATTGCAACGATGCCCGCGGCTTTTTTCTTCTAATAATTCAGTTCTTCCGCCATATCCCGGATCTCGCGAAGATTTTCATCGCTCACAGAGGACAGGATCCGTACTTCAGATTCCATATAGCCGATATTTTTCGCCTTTTCCAGCAGGGTTCTCATTCCCTTGGCAGCCACCGGCGACCAGCTTCCGTTCTCTATGAAGCCTACGGTACGACCGAAGAAGCCGCGGTCCGTCAGATGTTCGATAAAGGTCCGCATGAAGGGGAAGACCCCGCCGTTGTAGGTTGTCGTCGCCAGG
>JAFOGM010000177.1 GCA_017386805.1 Bacillota bacterium | reverse complement strand
TCCACGCCGCTGTAATAGTGCTGCAGGATTTCCTTATAATCAAACCCTGCCTTCCCCATGCCGTCAGCCCCATACTGGCTCATTCCCACACCGTGGCCGTTGCCCGAAGTAGTAAATAAGACCTGCCGTCCTCCGCTGCTGTCGGTGATCATCTGTACCGTAAAATTGGCAGACCGAAGGCCCAGGAGTTCCCGGATCTGGCGCCCCGTCACCGTGGCTCCTCCCACCTGAAACTGCTCCACCCTTCCGCCTTCACTGCGGCTCACCACGGCAACCGGCTCCGCTGACGCTCCGCCGGCCACAGTCCTCACTTTCTTCACCAGCGCGTCCAGCCCGATGGCGTAGGTTTCTGCTGCATAAGCTCCGTTTTCATATTTCCCGCTTTCCACACTGCGCAGATAAGGAACAGCAGCGCTGAACACATCCTCCGAGTTTTCCGTCCGTTCCCCGCTGGCGCTATGAAACAGCGGCTGATCGATCATCTCTCCCTGGTAATACATCACCTGACCTTTGGTTTCAAGGACAGCCTCCCTAACCTTATCAGAGATCTTATCACTGCGATAGGCCTGACAGTGGGTCCCATCGCACAGCGGTGCTTTAGGATGAGCCTGAGGGTTTCCAGATTTCGATTTCTCCATCTTTGCCAGCCCATAGGTTCTGGCGGCCACTGCCTGAGCTTTCAATGCCTCAAAATCGAAATTAGAGGGCATCTCCGAGGCCACAACTCCCGATACATATTCCTCCAGAGGTATGATATCCACCGTTTTCGACACCGTTCGCCAAACCGTCACCGACACCTTGTCCGAATCGATGGACCCGGAAGGCTCCTCCCCCAAAGTCCAGATCCCTACCAGAATTCCCGGCAGGATCACCAATAAAAAAAGCGTCACCACATAGGTGATGACGCCCAATTTGAACCATTGTTTTTCATATGTTCTCATTGCGCACCTCCATGGATCCTACTCCATGTATATGCGCCGGTTTGTGGACTATTCCTCGTCGATACGGGAAATCTTCGCACCAAGACCAGTCAGCTTTTCCACGAACTTTTCGTAGCCGCGGTCCACGTGATAGATTTCAGACACTTCGGTATGACCTTCCGCAACCAGACCAGCCAGAACCACAGCAGCACCGCCGCGCAGGTCGGTACAGATCACTTCCGCACCGTACAGCTGCTTTCCGCCGGGGATCATGGAACTCTTTCCATCGATCTTGATGTTGGCACCCATACGATTCAGTTCGCCCACGTGCATGAAACGATTTTCGAATACGTTTTCGATAACGACGCTGGGACCTTCCACAGTGGTCAGCAGAGCCATGAACTGCGCCTGCATATCCGTAGGGAAGCCAGGATAAGGCAGAGTCTTGATATCGGTAGCGATCAGCGGATTCACGTCACCGCGAACTCTCATGCCTTCTTCGGTTTCTTCGATGGATACTCCGCATTCGATCAGCTTTGCAATGACCGGCTTTACGTGGTCAGACACCGCATTCTTGATCAGGATGTTCCCTCTGGAAATCGCCGCAGCTACCATGAAGGTACCGGTTTCGATACGGTCGGGAATGACGGTGTGACGACATCCGTGGAGCACTTCCACACCTTCGATCTTGATGGTGTCGGTACCGGCACCCTTGATCTTCGCACCCATCTTGTTCAGGAAGTTGGCCAGGTCAACGATTTCCGGTTCCTGAGCCGCGTTTTCAATGATGGTGCTTCCTTCTGCCAGAGTCGCAGCCATCATGATATTTTCCGTAGCACCAACGCTGGGGAAATCCAGGTAAACCTTACCGCCCTTCAGTCGGTCGCAGACTGCTTCCACGTAACCGTGACCTTCGTTGATCTGCGCACCTAAAATACGCAGTCCCTTCAGGTGCAGCTCCACGGGACGATCGCCGATGGCACAGCCGCCGGGCAGGGCAATTCTTGCACGGCCGGTCTTCGCCAGCAGGGGACCTAAAACGAAGAAGGAAGCTCTCATGCGCTTTACCATATCGTAAGGAACTTCTTCCGCAGTGATTTCACCCATCTTGATATGAATGGTATTTGTCGAATAATCTTCTTTTACGTCGGCACCCATCTGACGCAGCAGGCGGCACATAACGTCCACATCGCGCAGCTGAGGTGCATCGTTGATTTCATAATCATCTTCCGCCAGAATGGTAGCTGCCATAATGGGCAGGACCGCATTCTTAGCGCCGCTGATCTCCACTTCACCGTGAAGAGGAGCGCTCTGTTCTATCAGAAACTTTCCCACAGTATCCTCCAAAGTTAATATCTCATCTTTTATATATCGAAGTGCGACTCGAAAACCCTTAGTTTTCAACGGTTTCAAGGACCAAAACCACCTTGAAAACAGCCATCGCAGAAAAATACTCATAATAATACGCATATATTATACTGGCTTTTGTTGTAAAAGTCAAAACAAAACTTAAAAAAACAAAAGGAAGAGCTGACTTTTTCTCCGCCGGACTGCCGTCCGCGGACGAAAGTCGTTTCTATGCTAAAGGGGGACAAAAAACATATATTTCAGTGCTCTTCCTCACTACTGAGTATGGTCTGTTTTCCTTTCGTTATTCCTTTGGAAAGATACAACTTTACGACAAAATTCGACAGTCGAATCGACAGCTGAACCGCCGCCCTCACAGGATTCTGCAGATCCACACAGCCCCAAAGACGCCGATCACATAACAGATGATGCCGATGGGAAGACAATGACGGATCCTTTTCACCGAGGTCACGCTGAAGTACATTCCCAATACATAAAATACGGTCTCGCAGCTTCCGGACAAAATACAGGCCGCCCGCCCCGCAAAGCTGTCAGGACCTGCCTGGGTGATGGTATCTCTCAGCACGGCCAGAGAACCACTCCCCGTGACCGGCCGAAGGAGAATCAAAGGCGTCAGCTGTTCCGGAATTCCCACCGCATTGAGCAGCGGTTTTACCAGAGTTTCCAGAAAGCTCATGGCTCCGGATACGGTCAGCGTTTCCAGCCCCAGAAAAATCGCCATCAGAAAAGGAAGCATGGTCACTGCCGCTTCCAATCCTTCCCGAACTCCCTCGATGAACAATTCGTATACAGGAGCCTTTTTCCAGAGTCCCCACAGTAAAATCGTTCCGCAGAGAACCGGTACAAACATAATCGAAATCCACTGAAAAATCGCAGTCATCGCAGATGCTTCCCCCTCTTTCCTTCGCAGATTCGACAAAGGATCACCGCAGCCACCATGGTAACGAGTTCCACGATTGCCGCAGGGATCACGATGTCCTCCGGCGCAGCCGATCCCGCATCGCTGCGCAGCTTCAGTACCGTCACCGGCAGCAGCTGAACCATATACATGTTGATCACTAAAAACATGCACATAGCGTCGCTGGCAACCGGCCTGCGGCCGTTCTCCCGATCCAGACGTTCCATGGCTTTCAGTGCGAAGATCGTGGAACTGTTTCCCGCCCCCATCATGTTGGATGCAAAGCTGAGGATCATGGCGCTGATGGTTTCTTCATCTTTCACTTGGGGAAACAGCCAGGCCGTCAGCGGGCGGAACAATCCACACAGCGCATGGATCAGTCCCGTTTTTTCAGCAATGTTCATGATACCGGACCACAGTCCCATGACCCCGGCCATGCTCAGGAGAAAGGTGATGGATTCTTCACAGCTATCCATCATGGCATCTCCCAGCGTATCCATGGTTCCGTTGACCGCAGAAAAGGCGATCCCGATCACCATCATCCCTGCCCAGATATAATTCATATCAGTGATTCCTTTCTCACCGGACGACGATCACGTCCGAAAAATTTCCTTGTCATTCTTCAAAAATTAGGTGATAATAGATGTTAGAACGTACGATGTTCGCATCTAAGAAAATATACGTAAGAAGAAAGGATTTGATGATTATGGAAATTACCATCAGCCTGGGCGATGCCCTCCATTATTTAATTTGTATTGCAATTCTGATCTTCCTGTTCTATTTGATCAGCGTCGTGAAGAATCTGATTCCCTCTGCAAAGTCTCTGGCAGTGATCCTCAAGGATATGGAAACCGTATCTGCCACCGCTGCGGAAGGTGCTGACAGTGCAAAGAAAGTGGTAAAGGACGTATCTGCCATTGCTTCTGAAATGTCCGGCGTCGTGAAAGGAAACCAAAATAGTCTGAAGGCAGCCACCAACCTGGTGAATTCCGTTACCAACTTAACAAAGTTGATGAAAAAGTCAAAATAGGAAATTCCTCAAGGATTCCCCCTCTTTTGTATCATTCTTCCAGAATAGTAACTTGACTTCCAGATTTGGATATTGTACAATAAAGAAAAGTACCTGTTAAGGAGGATGGAAGAATGAAAGCTACCGGAATCGTAAGAAAAGTTGATGAACTGGGTCGTATCGTACTCCCCATCGAACTGAGAAGAACTCTGGGAATCGAAATCAAGGATCCCATTGAAATCTATGTTGACGGCGATTATATCGTTCTGAAGAAGTACGAACCTGCTTGCATCTTCTGTGGAAATGCAAAGGACGTTACCAGAATTCACGACAAGAATGTATGCGCTAACTGCATCAGCGAACTGAAGAATCTGTAAACGATTGAAATCAAAAAGCTCCGGATGTCCGGAGCTTTTTTCGTTTTTTGTAATATTATCAGAAAACCGACTTACTTCTTCGATTTCTTGTTCGATTTTTTGGAAGCTGTCTTTTTCTTCTTTGGCTCAGAAGTTTTTTTCGAATCTTGCTTCGCGTCCTTCTTCGCTTCCTTCTTCGCTTCCTTCTTTGCGTCCTGCTTTGAGTCCTTCTTTGCGTCCTGCTTTGAGTCCAGCTTGGAAGTTATCTTTGAAACGATCTTCGAAATTTTTTTCTGTCCAGTGGAGTCCTCGCGTTTTTCCTTGATCTTCAGATTCTTTCCGGTACAGATGAGGCCCGCCGGCAATCTTCGTTCAAGAACCCACAGCGCAATACGGCTGCGGAAGCGACCCATCACCAGACTGTTTGCGGTATAGGCCGTCAACAACAAGTTCTCCTCATCCTGCGCAAGTGTCAACAGAACAGGAGCGATCCAGTGCGGTGCATAGAGGCATGCCTTTCGTTCCGGCAAGGTTTCCAGCAGCACAGGACGGCCCATGGAATACAGCACTGTTTCCACTTCCTCAAAGGCAGCGGCCGTTTCCATCTCTTCCGTCCGATAACAACTGCTTCGGTGATTCACCCCATAGAGGCGAACATCCCCTGCACCTTCTCTGGATCCATAGAAATGGAGCTTGGTCCCGGCAGGAGCCGCAGCCCAATGGTCCTCGTCCAACCGAACGATTCGGCCCAGAAGGATGTCCCGAATTTCTCTGTTAGCCATTGTTTTCCTCCTCACTTCCTTCAGAAGCATGATCATCCTCAGAAAGCTCAGTGATGGTGGCAGTCAGATCCTCTGCCACCACAACGTTCAAAAGAAATGTCTTGTCCTCCCCATTGGAAATGGTCAGCGGGAATGTCCCTGCCTTCTTTCCAAGGATCTCAAAACCACAGCTGGCTTCGCGATAGAAAGGACCGTTCACGGAAATACTTTCCGCATCATAATCCACCGCTTCCCAGATACCTCTTTCTTCTTCAATCAATAAATTGATTGCTCCGTTGGGGTCTACCCAATAGGAGAGATTCCCACCGGCTTTCCCCAGATCAGCCATACCTTCGTAAGCCTTTTGCGTTGTTTCTTCTATGACAAGTGCATTCTCATCGGAAACTTCGATTTGCATGCCGATTTCAAAAACACGCACAGTGAAGGGTTCGGCCTGCTCACAGAATACCTGAGCAAAACTCTGTCCTGCATTCAGCGGAAGGATGGAGAATACGACGGTTTCAGTCGTACTCTCCTCACGGGTAACCGCCACAACATTTTTAGGATAACATTCCACATTCCAATTGTGATCAGGATACGACAGGGTATTGATTTCCAGACGTACTGTACCATCACGCAATTCTTTCCAGGTATAGGGACAGGGAGCATCCGTTACCGTATGTTTCTGCAGATTCGGGGAAGCAAACATCATATATCCAGCTATCACCAAAGCGATGGTAAAAATCAGCGCCAGTACGCCAAGGATCACCTTCTTCATAAGCTTCCTCCTTCATCATTTGTGCCTGCCTTCATTTCCGTAGCAGAGAGAGCAGTTTCAGGTTCCTGAACCAGGTTGATCACCGTCTTGGTTCCAACCTCACGGGAAATAACTGTAATTCGATAATAAATCTTTCCACCGGTATAGTTTCTTTCAGGGCTGAAGGTCAATACATCACCGGTCTTATGCAGGAAGTCGCTTGCGTCCGCAGTAGCGGTTCCTTCCAGGTCGGTGGATCGTTCTGCAACCACATCGTAACCCTTATCGGATCCGCTGATCTCTACATCCATTCGTGCAGACTGGCCGGAATCCAACAGAATGTTCACCGATTCATTCATGGCTTCCACATAAGTGGGGGTACCGGTGTTGCTCAATGCATGTACATTGACCTGAACAGCCACTGTGGAGAAGTTGATCTTTCGACCGGTGCTTTCCAGAATCGCCTTTGTAGCATCTACACTGCGCTTCTGTACCTCTCCGTCATTGCCCAACTGGGCAGTGACAGAACTCAGCTTCCAGGTAAGATCCGTTTCGGGTTTGCTGTCGTAAGGTCTGACTTCCAGCCAACGGATTTCACTCATGCCTGCAACCAACAGTTCCACTTCGGTAACGGTATCCGTAGCGAAAGGTGTTGCGGTTGTCGCATAGGGACGCAGGTCAGAAATCGTCTTGGTGCGGATCACACCATAATCATCCACATAGGAAATCGTCATTTCCACACCGCCATTGACACCGCTTTCGGTATCCATGGTTGCCGGTGCAGTGACAAACTGCAGCTTCAGCGGTTTTACGCTGTCTCCGGTATAACCCAGCTGACGGTCCGTACGGGAAACGTCAGAGCCGTAAATACCATCCACAAATCCGGAGAAGCTGTACCAGCCGTGTTCAACCCGCTCACCTGTAGCGGTTGCCACACTGGCAGTTGCTACACAAGCCATATCAACGGGAACCGATATGCCGCCGGTAGCTACCAGCACCACGCCGGTGATTTCTTTGATGTAATCTTCATTGAAGGTGACTGCTACCGTCTGACCAGAACGCAGCATTGTAATTTCCTGATCGGTGAGGAAGATGAACGGTGTGTCATATTCCTTGATATTGCCTTCCACAGAATCTACCGGAATGTAGCTCAGGGCTACAGCCAGGTCTATGCTTTCCGGCTGTAACATCAGGGGCTCGCTCAGGCCCTCGCCGATGCTGATCATAACCTTCTGTTCCTCGATGAAGGTCGGTACATAACCCGGAACTTCAGTGATAGGAGCATTGCTCTGTCCGTAGGCTGCGTAACCGCTCTGGAAGTCAAACTCATAGGTATTGATGAGGACTCCGGAACGAACCTGCTGAACGATAGCACGTTTGATGTATGTATTCGGAATGCGCTCCGGATTTTCTGCCTGGATCGCCAATTCATTCAGAACAGTCATTCCTCCTGCCTTGACACCGATTGCATAGAACATACTGCCATCACGGGACAGATTTAATTCTCCGGCAGAGGCCTGTCTCATACCTCTGGGAGAGGTATAGGTGGCTGCTGCCTTTAACGTATAGGTATTCGAAGGTTCCGATTCTTCCAGATCCGGATAAATAAAGATGTTCAGAACATCATTTTCAGAAACCGGTTCTCTGGCCAGTACGGAAACATTTCCTCGGTCAGTATCCAGATCGATATCATTTTCAATGAATCGGATCCGGGCTTTTGTCATAGCTCCGTATTCCAGAAGCAGCTGATATGCCGGGATTCTGCCGGTGTCCACATTGGTGGTCACCAGATGAACCTCATTATCACGTTCGTATTCATCGTTTGCGTTAAGCAGCAGCTGTCCTTCGGATTCGATCAGGGAAATTGCCACACCACCGATGTTCCAGGTTCCACCCTGTCCTTCTTTCAGGGTATCCATGTACGCATCCACTTCCAGGTAGGCGATTTCGCGCACATCGCTGAGTGTGATAATAAAACGATCGGTCTTATCGGCCTGGAACATGTGGCTGTCACTCCAGGCGTAAGCACCGGTGATCGTGCTGGCAGCAGCATTGTTCAACGAAGTATATTTGGGAGTTCTGTTCGCATACTGATACATCAGTTCTACGATGTCAAATCCCTTATGCTTTGCTTCACCGTTGCTGTTGTAATAACAGATATCGCCATACACAGCTCCGGAGAAAGGCATACCCAGTGTAGTAAGAGATACCAACATGTTGACCGCATAGGTACTGTAGGTCACGTTAAATGTACGTGCGATTTCCTCTTCGGTACGGCCGGTCTGACCCAGCATACCACTTGCAGCGCCTTCATCAATGAAGTCAATGTCGATCCAACCCACGCGTTCAAGTGCCCACTGGCGGCTCAAACCGCCATCACTTCGACGCACGACCTGAATGCTTTCGATGTTCAGCTTATCGAAGGTGTCACTCTTGGAAGAAATATCTTCCGGAATGATTCGAACAGACACCAATTCGCCATAATCCTGATTGGTTCTGATTGTAAATGTTTCCGTATATCCAGCACGGAAACC
>JAFOGM010000176.1 GCA_017386805.1 Bacillota bacterium | reverse complement strand
ATCCCGGGAATTCAAGGCACCCATGCACGTATATGACATTCATGCCAATCAGATCCGGGAATTTGGATACGAAGGAAAGAAGAACCTCAGCGATGTGGCTGAATTCCGGGAGATGCAGTTGAATCTGGATCAGTTTATTTCCTTGTATGGAGGTAAAGTCAATCACAGGATGCACAAGGAATTTAAGAAATCATGGAAGAACGAAGATCGCAATGATGTGGAAGCTATGTGGAAACTTTCCAGAGAGTTTAAGAATAAATGGCTCCATTATTCTGCCTTATTGCGGAAATTTCAGCCCGACGATTATTTGTTCGTATCTGTGGATGAAAGCAATATGCTCAACGCACTGAAATCCAATCGATCCCTGGGACGACCGGGACATTTTCACCAGTTCCTGGATCGTTGCGAAGCTCTAGGTTTTCTGACAGCGGTGCAGTATGGCCCGGAGGGGTATCGTTGGAATTACAAAAATCAAAACATCAAAAATTATTTCTGGGATGGTGGAAGCATTTTGGAAATGTACGGTTTCTTGTTGGAAAGCGAACAGGATCCGGAACCGTCGGATTGCCGTGTCGGCGTCCACATCGACTGGGACGGCGTCTTCCACAGAGAATGGGGTGTAGATGTCCTGAATGAAATCGATATCATGTCCATTCACAATAACCTGCCTACCTTTATTTCCTGCAAAATGGGCAGTGTGGATCAGATGGCGCTCTACGAGCTGGAGACCGTGGCAACCCGCTTCGGCGGGAAGTACGCCCGCAAGGTGCTGATGGTTGCCAAGGAACTGGCCGGCGGTCATCTGGAACGCGCCAAGGAAATGGGAATTGAAGTTGTTTGGGTGAAATAGGAGGCTCTATGAACATTCAAATTTTCGGGACGAAAAAGTCCTTTGATACGAAAAAAGCAGAGCGTTATTTCAAAGAACGATCTGTAAAATATCAGTTCATCGACATTCTGGACAAGGGGATGAGTAAGGGTGAGTTCAATGCTGTGGCCCAGGCTGTGGGTGGTATGGACAAGCTCATCGATGATAATTGTAAAGATAAGGATCTCTTGGCACTGATCAAATACATTGCGCCGGAACAGAAATTAGATTATATTCTGGATAACCAGAAGGTGATCAAAACTCCCGTTGTTCGTAACGGAAAGCTGGCCACCATCGGTTATCAGCCGGATGTTTGGAAGGAGTGGAAGTAATTCATGGTAAAGCAAGTTGTAAGAGATGTATTTTTCCTTTCTCAGAAGTCCGAACCGGCGACAAAGGATGATTTACAGGTGGGCCGTGATCTTCAGGATACACTGAAGGCGAATCGTGAAGCCTGTGTGGGTATGGCTGCCAATATGATCGGTGTGAAAAAGAACATTATCATCGTATCTATGGGCATGTTCGACGTGGTCATGTTCAATCCGGTAATCATAAAGCAGGAGGGACCTTACGAAACAGAAGAGGGCTGTCTCTCTCTGGACGGCGTTCGTCCCACCACACGATATCAGAACATTGAAGTGGAATATCAGGACTTCGATTGGAAGACACAGAAGGTGAAGCTTTCTGGCTGGACAGCCCAGATCGTTCAGCATGAAGTGGATCACTTATCGGGGAGAATTATTTAATCCAGGGAGTATATCATGTCAAAGATTCTGGACGATGATTTGATTTACGAAATTCTCAGCGTCGTGGAAGAGATCCCGGAGGGATCGGTTGCCTCCTATGGACAGATCGCCAAGCTGATTGGGCGGGAAAAGAACTCCCGGCTTGTGGGGAAGGTTCTCAGTATGGCTGAATTTTATGGTCAGTAT
>JAFOGM010000175.1 GCA_017386805.1 Bacillota bacterium | reverse complement strand
CGTATTCATTGATACGCTGCTGATCTGTACGGCGACTGCTTTCATGTGCTTATCCTCCGGTGTGGAATTCAATGGGGATATGTCCGGTGCTGCCTATGTGCAGTCTGCTTTGGCTGAAACTCTGGGCGCCTTCGGTCCGATCTTCATCGCTGCAGCAATGTCGATGTTTGCATTTACCACACTGATCGGTAATTATTCGTACTGCGAAGGTTGTATGAAGTTTATCCTGAAGAGAGAACCCAGTAAGGCTGGTCTGCTGATCTTCCGCATCATTGCAACGATCCTGATCTATATCGGTGCAGTGGCAAGTGCGGACCTGGTTTGGAACATGGCAGATATGCTGCAGGGCTTCATGGTTGTGATCAACGTACCGGTGATTCTGCTTCTGATGAAACCGGCGATGAAGTGCCTGGACGATTACTGCCAGCAGAGAAAGGCTGGAAAGGATCCGGAATACGTGGCTGCGGAAACGGGCGTGTATGAAGAACTGGATTTCTGGAAGTAATTCTATCCTGAAGAATGTGAACAAAACTTCACTTTACAGATGCTTTGTTGAGAGAGTATCATGATATCAACGAAATGTTTGTGGGAGGAAGTTGTGACAAACAATACGAAACGTTTGACCACCTGCAGTCTCATGGCGGCTGCAGGTGTTGTTTTGATGATCCTGGGATCGATGCTGGGAGTGGCTACCTACGCCATGCCCATGATCGTCGGCCTGATGCTGATTCCCTTAGGAAAGCGCTATGGCATAAAATATCATCTGACTACCTTCGCGGCAATCGCTTTGCTTTCGCTGATGCTGGTGTCGGATGTGGAACAGTCGCTGCTGTTCGCGGCGTTTCTGGGTTGGTACCCGGCCGTAAGACCGTGGCTGCAGAGGATCAGATCGAAGATCCTTCGGGTTTTGGTGAAGTTGTCTGTATTCAACGTTCCGGTGGTTGTTATGGAATGGGTCTTGATGACGCTTCTGGTTCCGGAGAGCATGGAGCGATGGTTTGTTTGGCTCCTGTTGGCTCTGGGGAATATTACGTTCTTGTTGTATGACTTTGTGATGCCTCGATTTGAATTCGTCATGGAACGGTATCTGGGAAGAATCATTGGAAAATAAGGTTTTGACAACTTGAGAGAAATATCGTATGATGAAAATAAGAAAAGACTCACCGCTTTTGGTCGGCGGTCAGTCCGAATAATGGGGATGACCGCTTAATTCCAGTTAAGCGGTCAGTTTATTTTTTGCGTAAAAGCAAAACACAGAGGGTAACAAGTGAAATTATGACCAATGTATATTGGAATAAATCTGCGTATGTAACCATGTGACCACCTCCTTCCGAGGTGGACTGAACCGCCAAGCGATAAGTCTGAAAACAGTATAGCATAGAAAAATAATGGAATCAATATGGAAATAAAGTTGAAACGAGCAGAATGAAAGTGGTATAATAATGGAAATAAAAGGAGGGTTTGGATATGGAATTGAACGAAATGATTCGGCGAAAAGATGCCATCGGATATGAATATGATGAAATTGCAGAATTGGCTGGAGTCGACGAAGTGGTTGTAAAGCAGCTGTTTGAAGGTGATGCAGAAGAGGTTTCGAAAGAGTTACGGCTCAAGATCGAAAGCGTTTTTAATGTTTCTCCGAAGAATGGCGGCGGATTTGGAACGGCATTTTCTTATCCTGCGTACCCTTCGGCTCCTGTGAAAAGCAGCGAACCGGAAGCGGCGAAGCCTGTGCAGAAAGAAACAACTTCGAAAAAGAATGCATCGAAACAGAAACCATCGATGAAACTTGAAGAACTAAAGCGCAGAAAATATGCACTTGGTTATACCAATGAAATGATTGCAGAGAAATCAGGAGTCCCTTTGAGTACGATCCAGAAAATCTTCGCTGGATTTACGCTGAATCCACGATACGAAACCCGCCTGGCCATCGAAGCTGTTTTAAATGAGGATCCGGACAAGGTGAGGGAGACTGCAGCACCTTACAATGCTGGATTTGGTTCTGGAAAGAAGCGGGGGGAGTATACTCTGGAGGATTATTACGATATGCCGGAGGATCGACGGGTGGAATTGATCGACGGTGTGATCTATGATATGACAGCGCCGGCTCCGGTCCACCAAGGAATTGCCATGGATATCGCCAGATTGCTGCAGGACCATGTTCGTAAGAATAAGGGGGAATGCATCGTGTTCGGAGCTCCAGTGGATGTTCATATCATTGAGGAAGACGATAAAACTATCGTTCAGCCGGATGTCCTTGTGGTATGTGACCGAAACAAAGTCACGAATCATGGTATCGAAGGAGCACCGGATCTGATCGTGGAGGTCATGTCGCTTTCTACAAAGAAAAAGGATATGACCGTCAAGTTGGATAAATACATTGAAGCCGGTGTTCGGGAATATTGGTTGGTGGATCCGCAGAAGAAAAAGGTCATCACATACCTTTCCGGAGAAGGGGAACTGGTGGATGATCTGGATGTGAAACTCTATGGATTTGAGGACCAGATTCCTGTGATGATCTTTGAAAACCAGTGCATTGTAGATATGAAAAGAATCTATGAAGACAATGGGTTCCTCTTTGACTTGATGGAACGGGATGCGAAAAAATAGGAAGGATGAAGAAAGGCGTCGAATGTATAGTGTTTTACATTTGAAGCCTTTCTATGCTATAATAAGATATTAAAAAGTTATTTTTTAAATTGAATTATACATGATTGAGAAAGGGAACTGCTATGTATCGAGTATTGGAACTGAATCCTCAATTACAGCCCTTCGCCGGTGATATCGACCTGCGTATGGCGAACTATGAAAGAACGAAGAGCCGTTTGGTACCGGAAGGAAAGACTCTGAACGACTTTGCCAATGCCCATCATTACTATGGGTTCCATAGAACAGAAACCGGTTGGGTGTATCGTGAATGGGCTCCCAGTGCACATCAGCTGTACCTCACCGGCGAATTCAACAACTGGAATTGGACATCCCATCCGCTGACCAACCTGGGCGGCGGTACCTGGGAACTGAAACTGGAAGGTCACGATGCACTGTGGGATGGTTGTAAGATCAAGACCATCGTTGATGCCAACATGACCAGAACCGAACACATTCCTCTCTACGCAAGACGCGTGGTACAGGATAAAGAAACCATCACCTGGTGTGCTGAAATCGTGGATGAAAAAGAATTCCCCTGGACCGATCAGGACTTCAAGGGAGACGATACCCTGTACATCTACGAAGCTCACGTGGGCATGGCTCAGGAAGAAGGTAAGGTTGGTTCTTACCGCGACTTTGCAAAATACACTCTGCCTCACATCAAGAAGGCAGGTTACAATACCGTTCAGCTGATGGCCATCATGGAACACCCCTATTACGGAAGCTTCGGATACCAGGTATCCAACTTCTTCGCTGCTTCCAGCTGGTTTGGTAAGCCGGAAGATCTGAAATACATGATCGACAAGGCTCACAAACTGGGAATCCGCGTACTGCTGGACGTTGTTCATTCCCACGCTGTTAAGAACACTGCAGAGGGGATCAATATGTTTGACGGTACCACCTGGCAGTTCTTCCACGACGGCCCTAAGGGGGATCATCCGGCCTGGGGTACCAAGTGCTTCGACTACGGTAAGGATGGCGTCATCCACTTCCTGCTGTCCAACCTGAAGTTCTGGCTGGAAGAATATCACTTCGATGGCTTCCGTTTCGACGGTATCACTTCCATGCTGTATCATGACCACGGTTTAGGTACCAGCTTCGATAACAGTAAGTACTTCTCTCTGAATACTCACACCGAAGCCATCACTTACCTGCAGCTGGCCAACGAACTGATCCGTCAGGTGAAGCCTGATGCTATCACCATTGCCGAAGATATGTCTGGTATGCCGGGTATGTGCTTACCCATCCAGGACGGCGGTATCGGTTTCGATTACCGACTGGCCATGGGTCTTCCTGATATGTGGGTCAAGGCTGTTAAGGAAAAGAAGGACGAACACTGGAATGTTGGTCAGATGTGGGGCGAGCTTTGCATGAGACGTCCCGGAGAAGGTACCGTTGCTTACGTGGAAAGCCACGACCAGGCGCTGGTAGGGGACCAGACCATGATCTTCCGACTGGCTGGTGCTAACATGTACACCGATATGGATAAGGCTTGTCATACAGCAGTCATCGACAGAGCCATCGCGCTTCACAAGATGATCCGTCTGTTCACTCTGGGCGGCGGCGGTGAAGCCTATCTGAACTTCATGGGCAACGAATTCGG
>JAFOGM010000174.1 GCA_017386805.1 Bacillota bacterium | reverse complement strand
CTCCTGATCGCCTGGATGTGGACGAGCTGATCGATACCATGACTACCCTGTCCTACGATAACGACATGTACTTCTACATGGCTTCCCTGGACAATTCCATGGTTATCGCTCCCAATCCCATTCGCCGCTACAGCGAAGATATGCTGGAAGGCTTTGAAATCGTGAAGGCCAAATTGGCAGAAAACGCTTCGGATACGGTGACCTTCACCATTGCCAGTCCCAACGATCAGGACGAAACCATGGTCTACGGCGCCCTGGTGGAAAGCAGCCACCGTTCTCCCGCCATCCTCTGTGTCTACGCTCCCCTGTCCCCCGTGGATGCCAACGTGGACATTCTGAAGGATCAGCTGATGACAGTCACCTTCATTTCCCTGATTCTGGCCTTTGCCTTATCTCTCTATCTGGCAAAGCGCATTTCTTCCCCGCTGGTTGCCCTGAAGAATCAGGCAGCCCGCCTGGCCAAAGGTGAATACGGAATCGAATTCGACAGCAACTCTTACACCGAGATCGACAATCTGGCTGACACGCTGAATCACACATCCAAGGAGCTGGCCAAGACAGAAGAGCTGCACCGCGATCTTGTAGCCAACATGTCCCACGACCTGCGGACACCTTTGACCATGATCAAATCCTACGCGGAAATGATCCGTGATTTGTCCGGAAATAACGAAGTCAAGCGAAATGCCCATCTGGCTGTCATCATCAACGAAACCGACCGTCTGAACCGTCTGGTCAGCGATATGCTGCTTCTGTCCAAGATGCAGTCCGGTGTGGTTCCCATGAACAAAGAACGCTTTGATCTGAACCACGCTCTGAAAAATCTGGTCCAGACCTACGAGGCTTATCAGGAGCAGCAGGGCTGTCCCGTCACCTTCGATACCAACGCAGACGAAGCTTACATTTACGGCGACGAAAGCCAGCTGCTGCAGGTCATTTCCAACCTGATCAACAACGCCGTCCGTTATGCTTCCGACGGGGGCTCCATTGAAGTCTTCCTGCGGGTGACCACCATCCCTGTAGGTTTTACCAATTCCAAGGCAGCCTCCACCCCCCTGCGTACGGTCACCGTCCGCGTTCAGGACCACGGTCCCGGGATCCCGGAAGACCAGCTGCCCCACATCTGGGACCGCTACTACAAATACAGCCGCACCGGTACCCGCGCTGCTTCCGGAAGCTCCGGCCTGGGTCTGGCCATCGTCAAGGAGATCCTCCTGGCACACAAGGCCCGCTTCGGCGTAAGAAGCACTCTGGAAAAAGGAAGCACCTTCTGGTTCACCCTTCCGCTGGAACAGGATCAAACACCGACAGAGCCCGTTGCCGAAGAGTGATCCCATCCGATTTCAAAAACAACAAAAGCTGTCAAGCCGCTGATCTCATCAGCAGTCTGACAGCTTTTTCATTTGGTAGTATTATATCCTGGGGTTACAGCGAGGAAATGGCTTCTTTGAGATTCATCACACCGATCAGCTTTAAGCCGGGGATGGATTCTTTGATCTTTTCCTGATTTCTCCGCGGAAGGATCACCTTGGTAAATCCCATACGGGCCGCCTCCTTCACGATCTTTTCCGCATTCTGAATGGGGCGCAGGTCTCCCGTCAAGCCGATTTCACCCATGGCCAGGGTTCGGCTGTTTCCGGGGATTCCGCGATACGCAGAATAAATTGCCAGGGCAACCGCCAGGTCGGTGGACGTTCCTTCCGGCCGCAGGCCGCCGACGATGTTGACATAAACGTCCTGATTGAGGAAGGGAATCCCTGCCTTTCGTTCCAGTACAGCCAGGATCATATTCAGTCGGGAGTTGTCCACCCCCAGAGCCGTACGACGGGCAAACCCAATGTTGGTGGGAGCTGTCAACGCCTGAACTTCCAGGAGCAGCGGTCTCGTCCCCTCGTAAATGGCCGTGGCCATGGCACCTTCGGTCCCGTCCTCCAGCCCTTCCAGGAAGCTTCCGGACAGGTTTTCGATCCCGGAAAGCCCGGTTTCGCTCATCTCAAAAGCTCCGATTTCACTGGTAGTTCCAAATCTATTTTTGTAGGATCGTAAAATGCGCAGATCCTGGTTTCGTTCCCCTGTAAAGTTCAGAACGCAGTCCACCAGATGTTCCACGATCTTCGGACCGGCCAATTCACCGCTCTTGGTCACATGAGCCACGATGAAAATGGGGAGATCCCCGCTCTTTCCCAGGCGCATCAACAGGTTTCCGCAGATACGGACCTGAGAAACGCTTCCAGGAGCCGCATCGATTTCTTCCGAATACATAGTCTGAATGGAGTCAATGATCAAAAAGGCCGGTTTCAACTGTTCCACCACACCCATGACCACTTCCATGTTGGTTTCTGCCAGCAGGAACAGGTTCTCTGTATTTCCGCTGCAAACGCGTTCCGCGCGCATTTTGATCTGCTCTTCCGATTCTTCCCCGGAGACGTATAATACAGTTCCATAATTCTGTGCAATGTGAGCCGCCGCCTGGATGATGATGGTGGACTTCCCGATCCCCGGTTCCCCGGAAATCAATGTCAAAGATCCTTTCACCAGCCCACCGCCCAATACGCGGTTCAATTCCTTGATTCCTGTATCCATGCGGCTATAATCCGATGTTTTCACTTCCGTCAGTCGTGTAGGTTTTACCACCCTGGAAGGCGCTGCTCCCGGCTGGCCGCTGTTCATGGCAGCTTTGACGCTGCTTCCCCTCCGGCGGTTATCGTTTTCATTGAATTCCACCACTTTTTCTTCTACAAAACTGTTCCAGGCACCGCAGACACACTGTCCCATCCACTTGGGGCTCTCGTATCCACATTCCTGACACATAAATATGGTCTTCGCTTTTTTCGCCATTGCTTTCTCCTCTATCGTCCCTTTTGTACCCGCATGTTCGATCATACAGTAAGTCTATTATACCACGATTCCCCCTCCCGGTTGTGGGAAGCAAAAAATATAAAACAAAAAATAAAACACCGCTGACTGTCTTCACCTTACAATCAGCGGTATTTACTGTTCGCTATGCATGTCCTTTGGTCTCACTCCCTTCTCCAGGTACCTCGCTTCGTTACTTTCTTTTTCACTTTTCCTCTCGGCTCTGCCACATCTCTCTCCGCCGACTATACTCTTCGGCCACCCGATCACGCATCACCTTTCTTCTGATACCCTGTATTTTTTCAAGTAACATTTCATCTCTCAAGCGTTCTCTGTACTTTTTGAGTTCCTGTTATCTTGTATCTTTATTATAGCACTGTCCTTTATAATTGCAAGAGTTTTTTGATAATTCTTTTAACTTTTTTGGATAATTTTTTGCGACCCCTACATTTTGTTGTCACGTACCGAAAAAATTACGCCATATTGTATCCTATGCCAAAAAATGAAAAGGAAGCCGTTTTCACGACTTCCTTCTGTGACTTTATTTTGATGTTGCAATTAAGCTTCTTCCTGCTTTGCAGCTTCAATGATCTTCTGAGCCATATGAGCCGGAACTTCTTCGTAACGAGCAAACTTCGCTCTGAAGGAACCACGAGCCTGAGTCATAGCGCGCAGGTTGATCGCATAGGTCAGCATTTCAGACATGGGAACTTCAGCGATCAGCTTCTGTTCGTCGTTCTGAGGTTCCATACCCAGGATCTTACCTCTTCTCTTGTTCAGGTCGCCCATAACGTCGCCCATGTATTCTTCCGGAATCAGAACTTCCACGTACTGGATGGGTTCCAGCAGGATCGGCTTCGCTTCTACGATACCCTTCTTGAAGGCCAGGGAAGCAGCGATCTTGAACGCCATTTCGTTGGAGTCTACATCGTGGTAGGAACCATCGTACAGAACTGCCTTAACGTTTACTACCTTGCAGCCAGCCAGAGGACCCTTTTCCATGCATTCTCTCAGACCCTTTTCAACAGCGGGTACGTAGTTCTTGGGAACGGAACCGCCGAACAGTTCTTCGGAGAATTCGAATTCTTCAGTGGACGGGGAGAATCTGATATGTACGTCACCGTACTGACCAGCACCACCGGACTGCTTCTTATGCTTACCCTGTACATCGGAGTGACCCTTGATGGTTTCTCTGTAGGGGATCTTCTGAGTGGACAGAGTTACGTCTACGCCGAACTTTTCCTTCAGCTTCTGAGTCAGGATAGCCAGCTGGATTTCGCCCTGGCCACCGATCAGAGTCTGGTGAGTTTCTACGTTTCTGTGAACGGTGAAGGACGGGTCTTCTTCCATCAGTCTGTTCAGACCTACGCCCAGCTTATCTTCATCACCCTTGTTCTTGGGTTCGATTGCCATTTCTAAGGACGGTTCCGGGAAGAATACTGCCGGATAACGGATTGCAGCATCCTTATCGCACAGAGTATCGCCGGTCTTTGCATACTGCAGCTTAGCGATAGCAGCGATATCACCTGCTTCAGCAGCATCAGTATCGAACTGAGACTTACCTCTCATGAAGAACATCTTACCGATCTTTTCGCTCTTGTCAGCGTGCGGATTGTAGTATTCGTGACCAACCTTGATGGAACCGGAGATAACCTTGATCATGGAGATCTTACCTACGAACGGGTCAGCCAGAGTCTTGAATACGAATGCGGAAGTCTTTTCAGTGGATTCACATGCTCTGATTTCCGGTTCGTCGTTTTCGTTCATACCAACGTATTCCTTGTGTTCCTGCGGAGTCGGGAACAGGTCTTCGATGAACTGCAGCAGGGTCTTGGTACCGATTACCTTAGCTGCGGAGCACAGCATTACGGGAACCAGGGAACCAGCCTTGATACCAGCTCTCAGACCGCCAACGATTTCTTCCTGAGTGAATTCTTCGCCGTCGAAGAACTTTTCCATCAGGGATTCATCGCTTTCAGCAACAGATTCGATCACCATCTGGTGGTATTCTTCCAGCAGATCCTGGCAGTCAGCAGGAACTTCGATTTCAGTTCTGCCAGCTTCGGTGAACTTGTATGCCTTATGGGTAACTACGTTTACGAAGCCCTTCAGCTCTTCACCTTCGAAAATGGGCAGCATGAACGGAGTAACTCTCTTACCGAACTTGTCTCTCAGTTCGTTCAGCACCTTATCGAAGTCTACGTTTTCCTTGTCCATCTTGTTAACCAGGAAGAACGCAGGCATATCGGTGTAAACAGCCTTCCAAGCCTTTACAGTACCAACCTGTACGCCAGCGGAAGCGTCAACAACGATGATCGCACTTTCAACAGCACGCAGAGCGGACTTCATTTCGCCTACGAAGTCGAAGTAACCCGGAGTATCTACGAAGTTGATCATTGTCTTATCGTATTCGGCAGAAACAACAGTAGCGTTGATGGAATAACCTTTTTCCATTTCCATCTTGTCGTAGTCGGATACGGTGTTCTTATCTTCAACGCGACCCATTCTGGAAATTACGCCTGTATCGTACAGCAGAGCTTCCAGCAGTGTAGTCTTACCGCAGCCACCATGTCCAACCAGAGCAACGTTTCTGATTCTGTCACTAGTATAACCTTTCATTTTCAACATCCTCCAAATAGATAGTTTAATGTCACATACGTTGATTATAACATCGCCATTTCAAAATAGCAAAAGAAAAATAAACTAATTCTACGAATTTAGTGCATTTTCAGTCAATTTTTTTCAAAAACGGTTTGACAAATCTCGAATAAACTCGAAAATACTCGATTTTTTCATTTTGCATTTCTCCATTTCAT
>JAFOGM010000173.1 GCA_017386805.1 Bacillota bacterium | reverse complement strand
GATCAATATTTTCTGCAGGGGGATGACTTCCGCTACAATCCCAATTTTAAATCCATGGCGCTTCATGTGAACGAAGAGAAAACCGGCAGCGCAGTTCAGGGGAATGTGAAGGAATGTCAGGAAATCAACCTGAGTAAGAGTAACTTCTACACCATGGATGGGCTTGGAACTCCCTACTTAAAATTTACCCGCAGAGATACCAACAAGAATAACGATCTTTGTCCCTATTACACCTTCCAGCTGGCCGGTGTTGATGACCAGCCCAGTGGAAAGTGGCTCTGCGACGGAGATAACATACTGGACCTCTGTCTGGGAAAGGCCGGTGCGAGTCGTTATGGGGGAATGGAAATTGGGATCGTCGTTGGCCAGGAAGCTTACAGTGGTAACGATGCTGCTCCTGGAAAAGTAAAGATGTTCTTCAATGAAGGCGGCGGGGGAAGAGATACCGGCTTGATGTATTCCGGAAACACATTATATGGGGCTGCAGAAGGCTGGGATATCGGTCAGTTTACCCTGTACATTGGTAAGCCCGTGACCTATCCCGCCGTACGACAGAATTATGTCGTAGGCGAAGACCAGTTCATGCACATCAGCCAGAACGGCGCTATGCTGAAGAATGTGGTCATTACCGTGCTGGAAGGCGGGGTACTGAGCATTGAGAGCTGGTTCATGAATAATGGTCGTATCGTTGTGGACGGCGGTACCCTGATCGTTCAGGTTGCCTCCAACCCCTTGGGCAATGAGGAAGCCGATGATACGGAAGATTCCGTAATGATGCCCTTTGCTGACATTCATTTGCTGCTCAGCGGATCACTGGAGTTGAAAAACGGTGGTGAGCTGATCATCATGGATGGTGCCCGGGCGGCATTCAGCAACATCAAGGCAACGGCAGGTTCATCCATTCTCAATTGCGGTATTTTATTGGCAGAGACCATCGATTTACACAGTTCCACATTGGATAATCGTAAAAATGCAGCGGTGCTTGCCGGTTATGATTTCCGTGAAATGTCCGAATTCCGGGTGAATGACCTGATCACAGATGGAGGGACAGCACGTTTTTCCAGAATGGTCAGCCGACTGCAGCCCAATGTGGGAAGCATCACCCGCAGAATGTATAGCAGTATCCACAATGATGGATGGATCACCTATGCGACGATGCGAATGTCTGTCAGAGATGACAGCGTAAGAGAATCCGGCAGCGGCAGTTCCGCAAAACTGCAGGGAGAGAAGTCCCGCTATATGTTGTCGAATTAATACAATGAGAGTGATGGCAAAGAGGCTCCTTTGCTGAAAAAAGGGGCCTCCTATTGCTATTTTTATGACAAATCAGATCAGGAGGCGTTCCAATGCTTGAAAAAGTGAAAGAACTACTGGGACGGATCAACGGACACATGGTCGGTATTTATCTGGCAGTGATCGTTTTTGGTTCCGGAATGCTGGGCTTTGTAACCCAGCTGATGATCACCAATATCGATTCCATTCTGGCTGGCGCGCCATTTCGTTTTGATCTGGGCCTATTCTTGCGTCCGGGAACATGGGCGACTGGCTTTCTTATCGTAATTGTATTTCTTGCCGTTGTCTGGATCGGCGGCGGACACATGGGGAATGTGTCCGGTCGTGGTACCGGATTGCTCAGCGGCAGAAAAGGAAAGAGCAACGCTGTAGATGACAGCCCTCTGGAAAACAGCCGTTTCCTTACGGATAAGGAAAGAGACAGCTTCTTCCCGGCTTTCAGCTACGACACAGCACAGCAATGTAAAAATGACGGGATTCCTGTCCGTGCGATCATCGATAAAAAGGGAAAGCTGCAGTGCAACTTCCTGCCCGGTGCGCATTCGCTGGTAATCGGTGCTACCGGTTCCGGTAAAACTACTACATTTATCAATCCTATGATCCAGTTGATCGGTGCCACCAACTGTGGTTCCAGTATGATCATGACCGACCCCAAGGGTGAATTGTTCTCTTTACATTCCAAGTTCCTGCAGGATCGCGGTTATGATGTAAAGCTGCTGGATCTGCGTGATACGTATTCCTCCAGCCGTTGGAATCCGCTGGATTCCATTTGGGATATGTACCAGGATTACCTCCATGCGGGAAAGGGAATCCGTGTCCACAAGGACAGCATGGATGACT
>JAFOGM010000172.1 GCA_017386805.1 Bacillota bacterium | reverse complement strand
GTTCCCTTTGGTGATATTACTCTGAGCCCTGCAGCGATGTCTCTGCACTACGGCCAGGAAACCTTCGAAGGTTTGAAGGGATACAGAGCTAAGGACGGCCGCATCTTACTGTTCCGTCCGGAAGAAAACTTCAAGCGACTGAACGCTTCCGATGAACGTCTGTGCATTCCGGAACTGCCGGTGGATTTCTGTGTGGAAGCTACAAAGAAGCTGCTGGAAATCGATAAGGACTGGGTACCTGCGGCGGAAAATGCGTCCATGTACATCCGTCCGTTCATCTTTGCCACCGAGCCCTTCCTGGGTGTTCGACCGGCGAAGAGCTACAAGTTTATGATCATCCTGTCTCCCTCCGGCCCCTATTATGCGACTGGAATCAATCCGGTGAAGATCTACGTGGAAAATACTTACGTCAGAGCAGTCCGCGGCGGTACTGGCTTTGCCAAGACCGGCGGCAACTACGCTGCCTCCATGGCGGCTGATGTGGAAGCTCACAACCAGGGTTACGCCCAGGTTCTGTGGCTGGATGGCGTGGAACAGAAGTATGTGGAAGAAGTGGGTACCATGAACATCTTCTTCGTCATCGGCGACGAAGTGGTTACCCCCCTGCTGAGCGGTTCCATTTTACCGGGGATCACCAGAAAGTCCATGATCGAAGTGCTGAAGCTGAAGGGTTACAAAGTAACCGAGCGCCGCATTCCCATTGCGGAAATCGGAGAAGCTTACGACCGCGGTGAACTGAAGGAAATCTTCGGCACCGGTACCGCAGCTGTCATCAGCCCGGTATCCACGTTGAAGTGGGGCGACAAGATCATGGAAGTCAACGATGGAAAGATCGGTGACGTAAGCCAGATGTTATATGATGAACTGACCGGAATCCAGTGGGGCGAAATCGAAGGCCCCGAAGGCTGGTCCGTGGAAGTCTGCAGATTATAGGAGGATATAGATGAAAATTACACCTGTCAAAGGTACTAACGATTATTTACCGCAGCAGATGCGACTGAGAGATTTTCTCCAGTCCAAGATTCTGGAAACTTATTTAGCAAGCGGTTTTGAACGAATTGCCACCCCCATCATCGAGGATGTGGAAAACCTGGACAAGAGCGAAGGCGGCGACAACCTGAACCTGATCTTCAAGATCATGAAGCGCGGCGACAAGCTGACCAAGGCTCTGAACGCAGAAAAGTACGACCAGCTGGCGGATCTGGGTCTGAGATATGACCTGACCCTGCCGCTGTGCAGATACTACGCAAACAACAGAAATGAACTGCCCAATCCGTTCAAGGTGATCCAGATGGACCGCGTATACCGTGCGGAACAGCCCCAGAAGGGTCGTATGAGAGAATTCGTTCAGTGCGATATCGATATCATCGGTTCTGCATCTTCTTCCTGTGAAGTGGAACTGATCGACACCACTGCCAAGGCTCTGCTGGCCATCGGCATGAAGAACTTCCGCATCAAGGTCAACGATCGCCGTATCCTGAAGGACATCCTGCTGACCGTTGGCTTCGAAGAAGCGGCTCTGGACAGCGTTTGCATCACCTTCGACAAGCTGGACAAGATCGGCGCGGAAGGCGTGAAGAACGAACTGACCGAAAAGGGCTTCGATGCTGCTGTCATCGAAAAGTTCGGCGAAATGCTGGAAAAGACCCCGTTCACTTTAGACGTGGCTCGTGAATACTGCAGCGACCCCGTTTACATCGATACTCTGCAGATGATTCTGGACAGCACCAACCAGCTGGCAGAAGGCAAGTACGACGTATACTACGACAAGTCTCTGGTTCGCGGTCAGGGTTACTACACCGGTACCGTATTCGAAATCGAAAGCATGGACTTCGGCAGCTCCGTTGGCGGCGGCGGCCGTTACGACAACTTAGTTGGTAAGTTCATCGGTGATTCCGTTCCTGCGGTTGGTTTCTCCATCGGTTTCGAACGTATCTTCAGCATCTTATCCGAACAGGAATACCAGATCCCGGGCGGTCGTCAGAAGGTAGCTGTTCTGTACGATGAACCGCAGATCACCGAAGCTGTAGCCTTCGCAAACTCCCTGCGCGGCCAGTACGACGTTTGTCTGTTCGTGAAGCCGAAGAAGGTGGGTAAGCTGATCAACCGTTTACCGAACCAGGGCTTCGCAGGCTTCTGCTTCCTGGATGAAGAACGCCAGATCAAGTGGTTTGGAGAAGAAGAATAACACATATGATATGTAATGAGAGCTCCGCTTCGGCGGAGCTTTTTTTATGACGTTTTAGTTACAATGAGGGGGGGTAATTGTTCTGGATAGGATATCTGTGATATAATGAATGAAAATTAGTCTTAAAATTTTGATAATTTATGATCTGAAGTGTTATAGATTCAGATCGAAGTGCAATGTGTATTGAAAGGGGAATAAAAAATGGGAGCAACAACGGTAAAGGTGAAAAAGCTGAAGAGCGAGGAATTGAAGGATATCGTCACGACTGTTCGAAAATCATTAGCGATAGAGGCTGAAGTGTTGGGAGAACACTGGCGGGAATGCGGCGGTATCAAGGTTTGTCTGTTATCGTTCGAAAAGTATTATTTCCGCAACGGAAGTTACGCCAATCTGTCCATGATGTTCATGGAAGCCAATGGTGTTCAGACCGTGGACTGCATCGGCAGCGGCGGTGGGAATGGATTACTGAATCTCAGCTGGGGTGCCAACCGGAACTTCGCCAGATTGGGCTATGAAGAATTGTTGAAACTGGGATTTGAAGAGGATAAGGAGGAACTGGAGAAGCTCAGCCTTGTGGATCCGGTGGAGTAGGGGTAAAAGGAGCAGCGATCATGGCCTGGGCTTGTAAAGCATGTGGAAAAATCGTCATCGATTATACGAACGACGTACAGGATCTGAATTGAAAGTAAGAGGAGAATCACAATGGGAAAGAGATTAGGGGTTCGAAAAATAGTTGTATTGGCGTTGGCTTTGATACTGCTTTTGGCGGTATTCTCGGGCTTTAGAATATTGGAAAGGGAAATGTATCAGGGCCATGAGCTCTTGGATGATTTACATAAGACAACGTTTTTCATCCGTGGTGAACTGGGGATTTCGACCTGGGATACTTCAGAGAAGTGGGATGAAGGGACTGCAACGTTGGCGCGTATGTGTGGAATTCAGAACAAACATGGGGGAAGTCAGCGTATGGTCAACTATGATAAAGTCTATTTTCTGGATGGCCAATCCTATGAGTTTTGGGAAATCATGGTACGCTTGGC
>JAFOGM010000171.1 GCA_017386805.1 Bacillota bacterium | reverse complement strand
GTCCTTTCGTTGTATTTAAAACTTTCCGTAGCTGTCGTAGAATTCTTTCTTGTACTCTAAGAAGCGATCTTCTTCGATGGCTTTGCGGATCTTACCCATGGTGTTGACCAGGAAGTGCAGGTTATGATTGGTCAGCAGCATGGAAGATAAAATTTCATTGGATTTATACAGATGTCTCAGATACGCTCTGGAGTAATTTCTGCAGGTGTAGCAGTCACAGTTGGGATCCAGCGGTGTGAAATCACGTTCGTGACATGCATTTTTGATGGAGATACGGCCTACAGATGTCATGGCTGTACCGTTTCTTGCGATTCGGGTGGGCAGTACGCAGTCGAACATATCGATACCGCGTTCTACGCCTTCGAATAAACAGTCAGGGCTTCCTACACCCATCAGGTATCTGGGCTTGTGCTTGGGAAGGTAGTCCACGCAGTAGTCCAGCACTTCGTACATGATGTCCTTTGGTTCCCCTACGGATAAACCACCGATGGAGTAACCGGGAAGGTCACGTTCCACGATCTGCATTGCGGATTCGTATCTTAAATCTTTGTACATACCGCCCTGCATGATGCCGAACAGAGCCTGCTTTTCCGGGAACTGGTGAGCTTCCTTGCAGCGGTCCAGCCAACGGGTGGTACGTTCCAGAGAGTCCTTTACATACTTATGGTCTGCGGGGTACGGTGCACATTCATCAAAGGCCATGATGATGTCAGCACCCAATGCATTCTGAACTTCAATGGACTTTTCCGGAGAGAAGAAGTGCTTGGATCCGTCGATATGAGAACGGAAATATACCCCTTCTTCTTTGATCTTTCTCAGGTCACCTAAGCTGAACACCTGGAACCCGCCGCTGTCGGTCAGAATGGAGCCATCCCAATTCATGAACTTGTGGAGGCCGCCAGCTTCACGAACGATTTCGTGACCCGGTCTCAGGTATAAATGATATGTGTTGGAAAGGATGATCTCCGCGCCCAATTCCTTGACCTCTTCCGGGCGCATGGCCTTTACTGTCGCAGCGGTACCAACCGGCATAAATACCGGAGTTTCAATGGTTCCATGCGGTGTGGTCACTCGGCCTCGTCTGGCTCTGGATCGCGGATCTTCCTTGATCAGTTCGTAAGTTACTGCAGGTTTCATATAATTAAGTCTCCTTTGAAACATTCATTTGGATATAGCTATACAAAGTTTATTATACACGTCAAGCAGCGAAAATACAAGATATAGAAAAGGCCGGTAACTTAATACCGACCTTGCTTCTGACTTCTCTCAATCAATTTTTTATAAATATGTTCCACAAACCACGGTTCCGTAGATGCCTTCAATGCGTCTTCAAAGGAGAACCATTTTACCCCGGAATTTTCCTCTTCTGCGATCCGCAGTTCATCTCCTTCATCCGCTTCCGCCAGAAATGTTAAATTGAAATGCAGGTGACTGGGAACCCATACGCCTTTTTTCACATGTCCATCCACCGTCAAAGTTTCCAGGCTAAAAA
Organism: Bacillota bacterium; assembly: GCA_017386805.1. GTDB lineage: Bacteria > Bacillota > Clostridia > Peptostreptococcales > Anaerovoracaceae > RGIG446. The sequence continues at coordinate 2,518 of JAFOGM010000171.1, read as the reverse complement.
TTTCTTCGCTGACCAGTCGCGCAGATGTAACACCGGTTTCTTCCTGCAGTTCCCGCAGGGCAACTTCACACAGGTTCTCCTCTCCATCTGCATGACCGCCGATCCAGGACCAGCTGTCATAGAGTTTGTGATAGACCATCAGCGTCTTTGTCCGTTCTTTATTCACTGTCCAGATCGAAGTTGTAATATGTCCCGCCAAATTTTCACGATACAGATGATCCGGGTTGTTCTGCATGAACTGCAGCATCTGCTTCTGGTCAAAGGCTTCCTGTTCATTCAAAGGCATATATTCTTTTACTTCCTCAAATAACTTCATCTCGAATCGTCACCCTCTCCTCTTACTCACCCTGCACACCGGGTACTTCGGCTGACAGTACATAGGTCTTTAACAACATCTCTTCCGCATAATTTTTCGGTTCCTGAAGAACTCCACCCAACGTTTCCACCAATGCAATGCTGACTGTATTGGCCGGATTCACCACATATTTGAATCGGTCAATACCAAAGTCATCCGACGCCATACGAACCACACGTTTTAACAGTTCCGAACCAAACCCCTGTCCATGATACTCTGGAAGGACTTCGATCTGGATCTCCGGCATGTCATCACAACGTGCCAGTGAAACATATCCGATCAGCCCATCTTCCAGAAATCCACCGTAAACACCGATATACTCCGCATTCAGCGTGGCTTTCAATCGTCCCATCAGTTCCATGACAGCTCCTCGATCCATCATGATCTTTCCGATCACATCTTTCGGAAGGGACATCAAATATTCATCCATGCGGACTGTGGTGTTCCTGTTTGAAATATTTATGATTTTCTCCGGCCCGATTTCCCGAATTTCCAGACGCTTCATCCATCTGCCTCCAAAATAATAAACTCCTGAAAATGTACTATATCACTATAGTAAATTCTCAGGAGTTATTGGTCAACTCGAATGCGATCTTTTATTCAATAAACATCGCATCGCCGTAAGAGAAGAACTGATACTTCTCTTCCACAGCAGTCTTATATACGTCCAGGATGCGTTCTCTGTTATACAGAGCAGAGATCAGCATCAGCAGAGTGGACTTCGGTAAATGGAAGTTGGTGATCAGGCTGTTTACTACCTTATACTTGTAACCGGGATAAATGAAGATACCGGTGCTTCCGCTTCCTGCCTTTACCACACCGTTTTCGTCGGAAGCACTTTCCAGTGTTCTGGTGGAAGTGGTCCCTACGGAAATGATGCGGCCGCCTTCAGCCTTGGTCTGGTTGATGATGTCAGCAGCTTCCTGGCTCACCGTATATTCTTCAAAGTGCATCTTATGCTCTTCCACAACTTCACACTTTACCGGACGGAAGGTTCCAATCCCAACGTGTAACGTAACGAAAGCCAACTTTACACCCTTTGCTTTTGCCTTTTCCAAAATTTCTTCTGTAAAGTGTAACCCTGCTGTAGGAGCAGCCACAGAACCTTCCTCGCGACAATACACCGTCTGGTAACGATCCTTATCCTCAAACTCGGTTTCACGTTCGATGTACGGCGGTAAGGGCATTCTCCCGATCTCCTCCAGGATTTCCAGGAATACGCCGTCATACATGAACTTCACGATTCTGGTACCGTCCGGGCCGTAATCCAGGATCTCTGCACGCAGCTTACCGTCGCCGAAGGAGACGATTGCCCCGGGATGGAGGCGCTTTCCAGGACGAACGATGGTCTCCCAGATATCGCCTTCCTTGCGCTTGCTCAATAAAAACTCGATCTTTGCGCCGGTACCTTCCTTTACACCGAACATACGGGCCGGAAGAACTTTGGAATCGTTCATAACCAGGCAATCCCCCGGCTTCAGATAATCCAAAATGTCATAAAAGTGTTTATGTTCCACGGTGTCGTTGTCGCGGTGCACCACCAGAAGGCGGCAATCTTCACGCTTCTGAGAAGGATGCTGGGCAATCAACTCCAGGGGAAGTTCGTAATCAAATTCGCTAATGTTCATTTCTATCCTCGTAATCAATTTCAATGTCTGTGTAGAAGAAGTTCAGGATTTCTTCAAAGGTCATCCCTTCTTCTCCCATAACGATGGCGCTGTCCTGAGCCATACCGATGCCATGGCCGTAACCATAGCCTGTAAGCGTGATTCCTTCATCGGAAGCCATACTCTTGGTTTCCGTATCCTTCAGAGTCGTGGTTCCGGACGCTCCCAGCACCACCATGCCGTTGAGACCTTCACAGGTGCTCTTGACTCCATCAGCTCCATACACAACCACATCTTCTCTGGCAGCTTTCACACCGCCGGCACCCAACACCGTGGCCTTTGCAGGGATCACGATGGTCTGGCCGGAACCGCCTTCCAATTCGAATCGCAAAGACTTACAGGTGGAACCGCCCAGTGTAGTGCGAACCTTCTCGCGAAGCAGCGTTTTTGTTCCTGTACTGCCCACAAAGGTCATCTCATAAACGTTGCCATTATCGGTCCATTTGGTGATGTAAGCATCCTTGATCCGTCCGATGTCAGTGATTCGTTCCTCCAG
>JAFOGM010000170.1 GCA_017386805.1 Bacillota bacterium | reverse complement strand
TGACGTCACTATATTAGATCATTTTTACGAAAGGAAAGGCCGATGGAGAACGTAAGACATCCGTACAAAACCCGTGAAGGCGGCGCTACAGTTACCGTATTCGTACCCTACGACTGTAAAAACAACTGCCCCTTCTGCATCAATAAAGAAGAATACGCCGATATGACTGGATTCTCTCTGGAAAAGATCTGTGAAAGCATCCGAAAGATGGATTCCATTACTCCCAACTGCGATTTCGTGTTCACCGGTGGTGAACCCTTCGCTGATATCAAAAAATTACAGATCATGCTGGATCAGATTCCTACCACTCATAGAGTGTTCATCAACACCACTCTGCCGGTATCGGAATTCACCACTGAAGAAGACATTCTGGCATTTGCTGAACGCAACAAGCACAAGATCACCTGCATCAACGTTTCCCGTCACATGCAGAAGTACGTGGTCGAATCCAACGACGATCTGCTGGCCCGTCTTCCTGTACCCTTCCGCATCAACTGCGTACTGTACAAGAACTATCCGGCGGATAAGCTGGTTCCCTACATGGAACGCTTCCTGAAGGTTCCGGCCACTTCCATCCAGTTCCGTTTTGACTATACCGCCACCACTCCCGAAAACCTGTACGACCAGGAAGACGATAAGATCCTGAAGGATCTAAAGAGCGTGGCTGAATACACCGGTCTGGACGGCTGCAGAATGCGCTGCGGTTTCCACTTCGACTACAAGGGTATGGAACTGAATTACCACAAGACTCTGCCCTACTCCACCATCGTCGAAACTGATCCCGAAACCGGAATCACCTACGATATTCTGTACGATATCCTGATCAAGCAGAACGGTGATATCCACTCCGACTGGACCGACGTGATGATGGACATCGAAGCTTACGAAAACGTAACCTTCGAACCCTACGATCTGAAGTGGATCGAAGGCGCTCCGAGACAGTAAAACACAAACCCTGTATCCGTTGATGCAGGGTTTTCTTTTTCAGCAAATAAAAAATCGCGATGTCTGAATCTCAGATATCGCGATTTTTATTGCTTTATAAGGTTTCGTACATGGTGGACGCCACATCCTTGGGCGCGTGTTCCGGAGTTGCCAGAACGCGGACCTTCAGCTCCGAAGTACCGAAGCGGATCAGGATCTCGTCCCCTTCCTTCACTTCCGAACCTGCCTTGGCCACCTTACCGTTGATCAGGATACGTTCCTGGTCACAGGCTTCCTTCGCCACGGTACGGCGCTTGATCAGTCGGGAGTTCTTTAAATACTTATCGATTCTCACTACTTGTTTACAGCGTCCTTCAGAGCCTTACCAGCCTTGAAAACGGGAGCCTTGGAAGCATCGATTGCGATCACTTCGCCCGGCTTTCTGGGGTTACGACCCTGACGAGCCTTTCTTTCTCTGGTTTCGAAAGTACCGAAGCCGATCAGCTGAACCTTATCACCATTAACCAGAGCTTCTTCAATGCTGCCTACCAGCGCATTTACTGCAGCTTCTGCATCCTTCTTAGTAAAACCGGTCTTTTCTGCTACCTTAGCAACTAATTCTGCCTTATTCATGACAATTCCTCCTTGAAATTAAAAACATTTTATAAAAGGACGAAAACCCTCTTATTTTTCCATTCTCTTTGCGTCATCCCACAGCTTGTCCATTTCCGCCAGAGTCATGTTCTCCGGACGGGTTCCTGCCTTGATGGCCTGTTCTTCCACATAGCCAAAACGGCGGATAAACTTGTCAGACGTAAAATTAAGAGCCTCTTCGGGATCTACGTTCAGGAATCTGGCCGCATTGACCACTGCGAAGAGCAGATCGCCGATCTCCTCCTGCATGTTTACCTGATCTCCATTGCGATACGCTTCCAGCAATTCTCCGGCTTCTTCGCCGATCTTCTGGAAGGCCCCCTCCACATCATCCCAGTCGAAACCTACCTTCGCAGCCTTCTTCTGGACCTTCTCCGCACGGATCAGTGCAGGGAAGTTTTTGGGGATTTTCTGCATGGATTGAGTCGTAGTATTCTCTCCGTGCTCTTTCCTTTTGGTATTTTCCCATTTTTCCAGCACATTGTCAACAGAAAAAACTCTATTCGGGTCATTTTTTTCCTCAGAAACGTTGAAAACATGCGGATGGCGGGAGATCATCTTATCGGTAACGCGGTTCATCACCGAAGCGAAGGAAAATTCGCCCAGTTCTTCCGCAATTCCGGAGTGGAGAGCCACCTGAAGGACCACATCTCCCAGTTCTTCTTCCAGATCCACCAGGTTTCCGCGGTCCACCGCATCCACGGCCTCATAGGCTTCTTCGATCATATCCCGTCTCAGACTTTCGTGGGTCTGGACTCTGTCCCAGGGGCAGCCGTTTTCACTGCGCAGCGCACGGATCAGCTCCATCAGTCGCTCTGCCGCTTCCCCTGCAGTCTCGCCCTTTTTATACAATTCTTCGAACATAGTATCCTCCATTATCTCTTGATCTTGCGGAACAGTTTCGCCAGCTTATCGCCCTTGGGCAGCATGGTCAGTTCCTCCGGTGTAATGGTCTTGGTCACGAAAATCATGATCACATACAGGCAGCCGCCTACGGCCACGCCGGCTAAGGTTGCCAGAGAGTTGGAGCCCAGCAGCGCCAGAACAGCTCTGTGTCCAATGACAGCACCCACGCTCATGAAGGCTACGGATACCAGGGGACGACCGAAAATCTGTACCAGCGGGAATCTGGTTCCGGTATATCTGTAAACTGCGATCATATTCAAAACAAAGGTAACAAAGTAGGTAGCCACAGTACCGATGGCTGCGCCCTTCACGTTGATTTCCGGAATTCCGGTCAGCGTCATGGTGCAGAACACCTTAACGACGGCACCGATCATCAGGTTGATCATGGGGATGTTCTGCTTCCCGATCCCCTGCAGGATGGCGGTCAGCGTCTGGATCCCGGACAGGAAAATGATACCGAAAGCTAAGATGAACAGCAGCGGAGCCGCACTGATGGCGCTGGCCTTTTCTGCGGGATATAAGAACAGCATGATGGGTTCCGACAGGCTCATCATCCCGAAGGCACAGGGCATGGCGATGATCATAGCGGTTCTCATACCGGTCTGGATGTTGAAGGACAGGTCCTCGTGATCCTTCTGCTTATAGGCAGCAGCAATGGTGGGAACCAGGCTCACAGCGATGGCCTGAATCAGTACCTGCGGCAGGTTGATCAGCGGCTGTGCAAAGCCGGTCAGTTCGCCGAACAGTTCCTTTGCCGCTTCCGGAGTGTATCCGGTGGCAACCAGACGGTTCACCACGATCTGAACATCGATCATGTTCAGCAGCGGCATGATGGAAGAACCAATGGTAATGGGCAGTGCGATCATCAGGATCTGCACCAGGATCTTTCCCGTGGGAGCTCCCGGTTCCTGACTTCCGCTCTTGATTTTCTTCTGGAAGGATTCGCGGGCCAGGAAATAGATCACGATCATGGTGATCAGGCCTGCCAGACCCCCGGCAGCAGCGCCGAAGGACGCACCGGCAGCGGCGTATTCCAGACCCTTGGAGGTCAGAACCACAGCCAGGGTCAGTCCCAGACCCACGCGGAAGAACTGTTCAAACAGCTGAGATAACGCTGTAGGTTTCATATTGCGGTTTCCCTGGAAATAGCCGCGGAAGGCAGCCATTACCGACACGAAGAACAGGGCCGGAGCCAGCGCTCTGGTTGCCATGGTCGCTTCCGGGATACCGGCGGATTCTGCGTAAGCACCTGCCCCGAAGAACAGCAGCGATGCCGAAACCGCACCGATAAACAGCAGCAGGATCAGAGCGGTACGGAAGACTCTGTGGGCTTCATAATAGCGGCCCACAGCCTGACGTTCCGACACCATGCGGGAGATGGCCACAGGGATCCCTGCCGTGGAAATGGTCAGAAACAGATTGTAAAGCGGATAGCCGGTCTGGTAATAACTCATCCCCAGAGAGCCGATGATGTTGGACAGAGGGATGCGGAAAAAGGCACCCATGACCTTGATCACTACAGCAGCTCCCGCCAGGATGGCAGCCCCGCCTAAAAAGGATTTTTTCTTTGTATGTTCACTCATGGAATCTCGATTTCGGACACTGTGTCCGACGCTCCTTTCGTTTTGTTCTCAACTGATATAGTATACCAAATTTTATGGTCCTATGGGAGGAAATTTGCAATTATTTTTAATTTCATCAAAACGTCACATATACCGATATTCGTTGACATTTGAAGTGCTCCTATAATATAATAATACGTATGGTTTTTTGCGAATTCGGGCATATGACCCGTTCACTATAACAACGAACCTCGAAAAACTTACCGTAAGAAACGGAGGAATTATTAATGAAGGAAAAGTTAGAAATTCTGCTCCAGGAAGGAAAAGAAAAAATCTTAGCAGCGAAGACCGAAGCTGAACTGCAGGAAATCAAAGCATCTCTCCTGGGTAAAAAAGGTTCTGTCACCGAAATGATGAAAGAACTGCCCAAGCTGGCTCCGGAAGATCGCCGTGAATTTGGCCAGGCCGTTAACAAGGTAAAGACCGAACTGGGCGAACTGGTAGACGCTCACAGAGAAGCTCTGCTGCTGAAGAGCGCTGAGATCCCTGCTGACTTCGACTGCACCGTTCCCGGAATCATGCCCACTGGCGGCGCATTACACCCCATCACTCAGATGTGCTACGACCTGAACGATGCATTCCGTTCCATGGGATTTGAAATCTTCCAGGGCGACGACATCACCAGTGAATTATCCGCATTTGACACCCTGAACTTCCCGCCCGCACATCCGGCTCGCGAAAGCATGGATACCTACTGGCTGGCTGGTCACGACCAGGGCGAAGCTAACGAAAAGCTGTGTCTGAGACCTCACCTGACCGGTGAATCTGTTCGTTACATGCAGACACACAAGCCTCCCTATCGCTTCGTATATCCCGGCCGTGTATACAGAAACGAAACCACCGACGCTCGTCACGAAAGAGCCTTCTTCCAGTACGAAGCTCTGATCGTGGACAAGAATCTGCCCTTCACCGCTGGTAAGGTTATGATCAAGAGCATCTTATCCAAGGTATTCGGTAAGGACGTTCCCGTAAGAATGAGAGCTGGCTTCTTCCCCTTCGTTGAACCCGGTTTCGAAATCGACATGGGTTGTCTGGTTTGTGGTGGTAAGGGCTGCAGCGTATGTAAGCACGTAGGCTGGATCGAAATCATGCCCGGCGGTACCCCGCATCCCAACGTACTGCGTGCAGCAGGCCTGGATCCCGATGAATACACTGGTTTCTATGTAAACATCGGTCTGGACAGACTGGTTATGATGCGCTACGGCGTAGACGACGTTCGTCTGTTCCACAGCACTGACCTGAGATTCTTATCCCAGTTCCGCTAATAGAAGGGAGTCACAATAACTATGAAATTATCTCTGAATTGGATCAAGAAATATGCTCCTCTTCCGGACGATATGGATATGGCTCAGCTGGCGTATGACCTGACCATGTCCACCGTGGAAGTGGAAGGAATGGAAAAGTTAGCCGATCAGTTCGAAAACATCTGCATCGGTGTGATCAACGAAATCCAGCCCCATCCCAACGCAGACAAGCTGAAGGTCTGCATGGTATCCCTGGGCGAAGATGAAGTACAGCAGATCGTCTGCGGCGGTTCCAACCTGTACGTTGGTCAGAAGGTTGCCGTATCCCGTCCCGGCGCTATGGTTAGATGGCACGGCGAAGGCGAACCCGTAAAGATCGGTATCACCAAGCTGCGCGGCGTTCAGTCCTACGGTATGATCTGCGCATCTTCCGAAATCGGTCTGTTCGACCTGTTCCCCTTCGAAGAAGAAGCAACCATCGTTGACCTGTCTGCTTTCGATGCTCCGGCTGGTACCAACGTTGCCGTTGCTTTAGGCCTGGACGACATGATCCTGGAAATCGACAACAAGTCCATGACCAACCGTCCTGACCTGTGGGGTCACTACGGTATCGCCCGCGAACTGGCAGCTCTGTACGACCTGCCCCTGAAGAAGTTCGAAGCATTCACTCCGGACGAAACTCTGCCGGTACTGCCCATCGAAGTTCTGGACACCGAAAGATGCCCCAGATTCATGGGTACCAAGATGGAAGGCCTGTACGTGAAGGAATCCCCCTTCGAAATGCAGACCATGCTGTGGAGAGTTGGCCTGCGCCCCATCAACGCACTGGTTGACATCACCAACTACGTAATGCTGGCAACCGGTCAGCCCACCCACGCTTACGACGCTGACGTCATCGAAGACCACATCATCGTTCGCAGAGCGGAAGCTGGCGAAAAGCTGCTGCTGCTGAACGACAAGGAACTGGAACTGTGCGAAGACGACCTGGTGATCGCAGATACCAAGGAAGCGGTTGGTCTGGCTGGCGTTATGGGCGGCGCTAAGGACTCCATCCTGGAAAGCACCACCAACGTGATCCTGGAAATTGCAAACTTCCAGGCTCCCCCCATCAGAAGAACTGCACTTCGTTACGACAACCGTACCGAAGCTGCTGCAAGATACGAAAAGGCAATCGACCCCGAACGTACCGAACAGGCTCTGAATCTGTCCATGGAAATGTTCAGAGAACTGTATCCGGAAATGAAGGTGGTTGCATTCAGCGATACCTATCCCGAAAAGCTGCAGTGCGCTGAAATCGACGTTTCCCTGAATTGGCTGGAAAGCCGCCTGGGTAAGAAGGTTCCCAACGAAGTGATCGAAGCGAAGATGGGCGCTATGGGCTACACCGTTTCCTTCGATGGCGACAACATGCACGTTGTGGTTCCCTCCTGGAGATCCACCGGCGACGTTTCCATCAAGGCTGACATCATGGAAGAAGTAGCTAGAATGTACGGCTACGAAAACTTCGAAGCTGCTCCCATCACCACCACCTTCGACAGCGCTATCAACCAGTTGGACGTTGACATCGAACGTAAGGTTAAGGAATACCTGGCATTCCGCTGCGGTATGCAGGAAATCTTCACCTATCCCTGGATGACCGACGAATACGTGGATGCGATCCTGCAGAGCACCGAAGGCCTGTTCGAGCTGTCCGCTCCGCCTTCTCCCACCGAACGCTTCATCCGTTCCTCCCTGCTGCCCAACATGGCAAAGGCTGTGAACCTGAACCTGCGTTACTACAAGGAATTCTCCCTGTTCGAAACCGCTCTGACCGTAAAAGATGCAGACTACACCACTCCCTACTATGAAAACGAAAAGCTGCCTTCTCAGACCAGAACTCTGGCTGGCTCCTTCGTAGGTTCCATGGATGATGTGGTTACTCTGTTCCGTCAGGCAAAGGGCGTTGTGGAAAACATGTCCCGTTACACCCACATGGAAGGCTTCACCTTCAAGAAGGAAGAAAAGCCGGTATGGGCTGATGACGTGGTATGGCTGAACGTATACGTTGGCGACGAAAAGATCGGTGATCTGGCTCTGCTGTCCAAGAAGTCCGCGATGGCTTGCGGTATCAAGAACAGTGCAGTCATGATGTTCGAACTGAGCATCGACGGCTTCAAGCCCTTCACCTCCAGAACCAACGAATTCGTTCATCTGGCAGAATACCCCATGATCGACTACGATATCTCCCTGCTGTTCGATTCCGAAATCACCTGGGCTGAAATCCAGAAGACCGCTCTGGGCTGCAAGGGCCAGAACGCAAACCTGCAGGATGTGACCTTCTTCGAAGAATACAAGGGTAAGCACATCCCCGAAGGTAAGAAGTCTGTAACCATGAGACTGGTGATCGGTTCCAAGGAAAAGACCCTGAAGGCCGACGAAATCGAAGCTTGTGTAGCAGTTGTCGTAAAGAAGCTGACCAAGAAGCTGAATGCAGAAACCAGATAATATGCAAACAAAAAGATCCTTCACACGAAGGATCTTTTTTTATTTACTTATTTGATTCTTTTATTGGAATAGTCACTATTACAATCGTCCCTTCACTGGAGCTTTGGATGGTCAAGGTGCCGCCCACCATCTTCTGTAATCGCTCCCGTACATTCCGGATCCCCACATGAGGTTTTCCGTCTTCCATATAGGTTTCCGGATCGAAGCCAACACCGTTATCCGCCACGGTGATTTTGACCATTTCTCCTTCTCTTCGGGTGGAAATGGTCACCGTTCCTCCACCGCGCTTCTTGGTGATGCCGTGCTTCACTGCATTTTCCACCAGCGGCTCTACGGTCAGAGGCGGCAGCTTGAAGTTGGTCTCTTCTACATCGTAAATCACATTCAACCGTTCACGGAAACGGATTCGTTCCAGTGACAGATACTTCTGGATATGCTGATATTCCGCATTGAAGGGAATGGGTTCGTTCTTTTCAATGGAAGTCATGTTACTGCGCAGGTATTCCGCAAAGTCGCTGACCGCTTCCTGGGCCATCTCCGGTTCTTTCCGGTAAAGATGATAGATGGTATTCAGTACATTATACAGGAAGTGCGGCTTGATCTGGGAAAGCATGATGGCGATACGGCTGTCTTCCAGTTCCCGTTCCAGCTTCTTTGCCCGCAGCGATGTGCGGTAGTTGCTGATGACAGCGTTTCCTGCCGCCACGATGTATACCACAAAGAGAATCAGGAACACGGTCTTGGACCAGGGCGCACGCCAAACCATGGTTGCCCCCAGGCCGCTCATATCCAGCAGGATCGCCATAAACAAGACGATCGCAGAGATCATACGCAGTCGCTTTCCAGGCATGCTGCGCAATTCCAGTGCACAAAGCACCATAAAGAGTACGCTCAGAACAGCCTGCATCACAAGCCAGTAGGGCAGCGTATCATAGATGACGGTCACGCCCATAAAGGACGCTAAAATCAGTACGCCGTTGAACACCGCCGCCAGCAGGACGGCAACGTTCGCCACGCGTTTTTTCTTCCCGGTCAATGCGTCGCTGACGAAATGACAGAGGCAGAAGGCCGCCAGCATCATACAGAGCTGGCATGCGTAAGTATTGAACACATGTAGGTCATTCCAATATGAGACATCGATGCTGTCAAAGGCGATATACCCTCCGGAAAACAGCGTCATCAGCCCCAGCTTTGACAGGGCTCCGCCCACAGGGATTCGCATGATTGCAGCTGCCATGGCTGCCCCTAACAACATCAAAGAGGTCGCTGCGAGCAGGACACCCAGGATTCGGAACTGCTTTCCGTGAGATGCCAGATTCAGTTCCAGGATACTCCATT
>JAFOGM010000169.1 GCA_017386805.1 Bacillota bacterium | reverse complement strand
TGACGGCGAAGATCAGGAAGATTGTCACGGCATAGATCAAAATCGTATGGAAGTGACCCAGAGTGTAGAAAAGCTGCGGAAGGTCTTTTTCCCAGGGAAGTTTTGCGGTGATCCATTCGGAAATCATGACCAGGAAAGACCATAGGACGGACAGAACACCCAGGAAGATCACCAGCTGCAGGTAGCGGGGCTGATAGTACAGGAGAGCCAGGCTCAGTTCGTTTTCGCCGATAACGAATACTGTACGCCAAGCCAGATACAAGAAGGGAAGGGCAATGAGAAGCGTGATCAGCAGCGTCCAGAAATGCTTTCGCGCTGCTTTCTTCCACACGGTGCTGCGCTCCTCTTCGTCCCAGTAGAGGGGAACGCCGCCTTCCGGTTCTTCGCGGAGGATCTTATACTGTTGTAATTGGAGAACAGGCTCCCACCCGGAGGCTTCGCATAGGTCGAAGTACTCCTGGATCTCGGCAGGATCTTTCTCCGGGAAATAGTCGATGTCATAGGCTCTGGCGTGAAGCGGATGGATCCGCTGATACTTTGCCAGAAACGGAACCCAGCCCAGGCCCGTAAACCGCAACCCGTGGTTCGCTTCCATGTGTTCCAGGTAGCGGGGAATACTGCGCATCGGCAGTGTGGGCCAAAGTCGCCAGGTCATTACACCAGCGCACTTCCGGTGTGGAAGGCAGGCTTGAATCGACGGCTGCGGCCAGCTTCGCCGGCACCTTCTCCGGCAGCCGCTTCGCTTTCGTCTTCGGCGAAGGCTGCTTCATTGGCCAGTAAGGGTTCACCTTCGAAGGGCCCCTGGTCGATGACAGAACCGTCATCGTTGAAGAAACGGGCACCGTCAGCAGTCATCTGATTCAGGCGTTTGAACTCGGCGGATAATACATCGCGGCCCTTGTCGGTGAGGGCATAGATTTTCTTTCGGTCTTCTTCAGCGATCTGTTTGATGATGTCTTCGGACTCAAAACGGCCCAGAAGGGTGTAGAGCGTACCAGCGCCTACCTGGACGCGGCCGTCGGTGATGTCCTGGATCGTTTGCATGATGCTGTAGCCGTGCTGACTTTTGGTGAGAGCCAAGAGTACGTAGTACATAGGCTCGGTAAGTGTCTTTAATTGTTCTCTGGCCATAATGACCTCCTTTATAAATAACCCCTTTTGATACTATATCGATAGTCGATATATCTGTTATCGATATAGTATCATGGAGGAGGGAAAGATGCAAGAAAAATCATCAGACGGTAAGGAATTTGATAATATATCGCCTAAAGCAAATATACGATAGTATAAAAGTGAAAAAGAAAAACCCATTGAAATTTCAATGGGTTTCAGTATTCTATCTTCGGTTCTGCATGACGAATCGATACATTTCCTGCAGCCGCGGCCAGGCGTATTCGAAGAAGCCTTTGTAGGCGGTACAGAAGTAATTTTTGTTGGTGGAGTCTGCAGTGACCGGTTCCCGGTGGCGGCGGCAGCCGTTTCTGCACAGGCCGAACCACTTGCACTGTTTACACTCTTCCGGGATATGCATGGACCATTGGATGAAGCCGGAGACCTGACGATTCCGCTCCATTTCCTCGAAGCTATCGGTGGCGATGTTGCCTAAGAGCCATTCGTCCAGGGCGTAGAAGTCGCAGGGGTAGGTGTTTCCGTTGGCTTCGATGACCCACTGGGGACTGCAGCAGCCACGTAAGTTGCAGCTTTCCGGCCCCTGACCGATCATGATCATCACCAGGTTTTCGAAGTATCGGTTATAGACGATGCGTCCCTGCTTGAAGTCCTGGTACCAGGCATCGAACAGATCTTTCAGGAAGCGTTCGTACCGTTCCGGTGTCAGAGAATAGTCGTGACCGCCGGGGACTTCACCCAGAGGGTCGAGGCATTCGATGTACTGCTGCCAGCCGTAGTTGTTCTTCTTGAAGAACTCGTAAACCTGGCGGGCGTGACGAGCGTTTGCCGCGGTGACCACGGTGAGGATGTTGTAGTCCACACCGAACTGTTCCATTCTGCGGATGGATTCGGTGACGCGGTGGAAGGTTCCCTTTCCGGAGGCATCCACGCGGTGACGGTCGTGGATCTCCCTGGGACCGTCCAGAGAAACGCCAACGAGGACGTGGTTTTCAGCAAACCATTTCATCCAGTCGTCGTTCAGGTTGTAGCCGTTGGTCTGGAAGGCATACTGGATCCGAAGGTTCTTCGGGTTAGCGTGAGCCTTTACATAGTCGGTCATGTCCTGGAAGAAATCCAGACCGGCCAGGGAAGGTTCGCCGCCCTGAAAGGCGATGGTCAGAGAGCCATCAGCGTAGTCAAAGGACTTGTCAATGATGGTATGCATCAGCTCCCTGGACATGATGCCCATGGAGGGGGTTTCGCGGTTTTGCGCTTCGTCGGCGTAGAAACAGTAGCGGCAGCGCATGTTGCAGTTACCGGACGCCGGTTTGATGAGCAGGTTGATAGGGGGCATAGCTCGATTCTCCGTGGCAATCGCTTCGCGATCGCATTACATATACTTGAAGAAATTGTAGGTATTCATGACGATCATCAGGATCATCAGGGCGATGAACAATTTGTCTACAGCAGCTTCGTCCAGCTTCTTGTTGATCTTTCGGCCCATGATCCCGCCGATGATGCCGCCGGCAATCATCAGACATAAGATGCTGATGTCGAATTCCGGAACGGTTCGGGTGGCCAGGGTGGAAATCAGGCTGGCAGTCTGAGAGAACAGGATGATGTACAGGGAATTTTCTGCGGCCTTCTTCGTATCCATGGAGAAGAAGAAGAACAGAACCACCAGATTGATGGGGCCGCCGCCGATGCCCAGGAAGGAGGACATGACTCCCAGAAGAAGACCGATCACCACGCAGGCCAGCTTGTTGGTTACGTGATGGGTAGGGATACGGCTCTTGTAAATGGTGTAGATCAG
>JAFOGM010000168.1 GCA_017386805.1 Bacillota bacterium | reverse complement strand
GGGACCGGTGCTTCATGTCAGCGGCGCAGACCTGATGGATGGAACGCCCATTTTCGATATCAAGCCCTATCTTCCCTATGTGGACAGCCATCCGGAGGCAACCGGCGGCTTCGCCCAGCCCCTGACCAGTTATGAACTGAATGTGGATTTCCCTGAGGAACTGCTGGAACGTGTGGCTACGGCAAAAAGAGAGGCTCTGATTGCTATCTTAAAGCAGGACCCGCGGCCGGCCTACCAAAAAGATCCGGATCGTGTTTACGGCTTCCCCTTTGCGGGCCAGGAAATCAAATTCACCGTGGATGATGAACGGGGAGTATTGACGGTACGGGATGTAGAAGGATACTGATTTATGACAATAAAAAACGCAGTATAACGAATTGTAGTTATACTGCGTTCTTTTTATTTTTGAGGGAGGCGCGAAGCGCCGGTTGCCGCCGCTACAGTACGGTTACGCCATCGATGAGATCTTCTTCGAAGCCCAGGCGATGGAAGGGAGTGTTGATTCCCGGAAGGCCGCCGGTGTGTAAGAAGATGACGGTTTCACCGGGGGCGATCTTTCCAGTCTTCACCATGTCCATGAGACCGTAGAAGGTCTTACCGGTGTAGCAGGGATCCAGGATGATTGCCTCCGAGCGGGCAACGTGACACACGGTGTCGCGGATTTCCTTTATGGGATTGTTATACGCACCCCAGGTGTAGTCCTGTGTCACGTCGAAGTCGGCGGGAGCCACGTCGCAGGTCAGAGCATCGCCGTAGAAGGCCTTTACCTTTTCGTAGTACTTCATCACGTGTTCCTGCGGATCGTCGTTCCAGGGAGAGATGCAGACGCCGGTCAGCTTCAGGTTGGAGTTTTCGTTCTTCAGCCCCAGGAAGAGACCCAGGTAAGTGCCCATGGAACCCACGGTGCTGACGATGCGTGCCTCGCCCAGATCCATGGCCTTGGCCTGTTCGGTCAGTTCCATGGCGCATTCATAGTAGCCCAGGATCCCCAGTTCGTTGGAACCGCCCACGGGAATGTAATAGACCTTTTCGCCTTCGGCTTCGTACTTGGCTTTCATGCGGGCAACCAGCTCTGCCAGCTGTTTTCCTTCGCTGATTCCTTCCTTCGGTGCTTCCAGGATAACGTCAGCGCCCATGATGCGGTCCAGCAGGATGTTGGCGGAAACTTCGTTGGGATAGTGATCCACACAGCAGATCGCGCAGCGCAGGCCGTATTTGGCGGCTACCGCGGCAGTCAGACGACCGTGGTTGGTCTGAGCACCACCCACGGTCAGCAGCATGGTATAGCCGTTTTCCATGGCATCGTGGAGGAAGTACTGCAGTTTGCGCAGCTTGTTTCCGCCCACGCCCAGGTTGGTCAGGTCGTCGCGCTTGATATATAGCTTGATTCCCAATTCTTCGGAGAGACGGGGAAGGTATTCAATGGGGGTAGGAAGGTGGAGAAATTCCACTTTTTCATGATTCAATAACATAAGAGTCCTCCTTGCTCGGGCCCCTTTCGGAGCTGTGTTCTTCTTGGTTTCAGTATACTCTTACCGGGACGCAGGTTCAATGGGAAAAGCGGGAAGTGGGAATATGGATTTTTGAAAAAGAACATTCGACAGGATACGACCGTAATGTCGGAATATGTCGCAAAAAATCGTCTTGATACGAAATTGCAGGGATTGTACAATAGGGATGAGTATATATCTGCTGAATGGATGAGAGGTACTTATGGAAAGAGACCAACGTCAAATATTAGATCAGATCCGCTTATTGGGACTTCATGTTCCGGAGGAAAAGAAAGACAATATGCTGAAGCTGATCCAATTCTATATGGAAGCTTTGAAGCGCTGTCCCTCTGTGGGACAGATCCCCAGGGAAGAGCTATTGGAGCTGATTCGGCTGCTGAAAGAATTTGAAGTTCTGTAGCGGAATATCGTTAGTTACATACCACAAACTCGACGTTTCGAGAGGAAAATGCCTGCTATATAATTAACGAAAAGATGTAGTTTCGTTAAGATAGAGGTGTAGTATGTTTACAAACGATGAAATCAAGGCAACTTTATACACACTGTTAAAGGATCGCGGCTGGTCGGTCAATAAGCTTGCGCAGATGGCCAACTTACCGCAGAGTACGATCAATTCCATGCTCCATGGAAACAAAGAATATTATCCGTCCATTCCGACTCTGAGCAAGATTTGTGATTCCTTTGGTATCACAGTATCAGAATTTCTCCGCATGGTGGAAAATGAAGACAGACCGGAACCGACACCGGAAGAGTATCGCATTCTTCACGCATTCCAGAAGCTGACCTGGGAAGAAAGAAAACATCTCCTGGATTTCCTGGAAGCGTTGAACTTTGTCAATAGGGAGTAAGGAACATCGTCGTATGGCAGATCACATGAAAATCTCTGCACCGGAGATGATTCCTTACGAGGATCTGGTAAAGAGTGACGAGGATAGAAAAGAGATGCTCGCATTTTATTACGAGCATTTACATATGCATTATGAAGATTTATTCCATTGGATCATGCATTCGGCTCCCAGACTGGAGAACGAATACGTGGAGGAGATTCATCAGGAAACCATTCTGAAAGCACTGGAATACCGACATCAGCTGCGCGACATTGAGAAATGTAAGACGTGGCTGTTTTCGATTGCGAAAAACCTGGTGAATACCCACTATCGGGATATGGCAAAAAGAAATCAGCTGGTTCCCGATGACTACATTTCGGATCTGATGGAATTGATTCCGGAAGAACATCTGAGAATCGATCTCACGCTGGAAGAAGTGCTTTCCCGCAGTACGAATCGTCTGTTGATGGAAAGCCTCAATGAACTGAAGAAGGAACAGCGTCAGGTGATCGCCCTGCATCACTATGGCGGTTACTCCTTTGAGGAAATCAGTGTGAAAATGAAGACCAATTACAATACCGTATACAGTTGGTATCGTCGAGGTCTGCATCGTATGAGACGTCTGTTGATCAAGAAGGGAGGGTTTGAACATGAGTAATAAGGAATACCGCAGTCCGGAAGAACTGGCCATGCAGAAGGCCCTGGACGGAATCCGCGAAGAATTCCCCGACTTCTGGAAGGACTTAGAAGAGTTCGACGAGGAACCTGAAACTTCCAAACCTGAAACTGCTGATCCCGTAATCGAAGCAACCCGCCGCCGGAAGTTCCGTCGTCGGCTCATCGCAGCCTGCTTTATCGGCGTATGCATCCTGAGCACCGCCATGACCATTTTCATCAACTCCGACACCGCTCATGCTATGAAATTCGCCATGGAAAAGAAGTACTACCAGGCCAAGGGCTGGGTACAGGCGACGGAGCCGGGGGATGTGAATGATAAAAATTTGATAACCATTACAGAAAAGGATGAAAAGAAAATAACTCAATACAGCACAATATGGAGTGCATTGAGATATCCTTCTTATATGAACAGAGATTACTCTTT
>JAFOGM010000167.1 GCA_017386805.1 Bacillota bacterium | reverse complement strand
CGCTTCATCACCGAAAAAAAATCTCGTGAAATGATCCACAAACTGGAGACTCTCGTTTCCCGTCATGAAGCCAGTCAGTTAAACCGTCAGGTGATCCTCTCCGGCCGCGTGAAGACTGTAAACGAAACCATCTACTATAATGTAGATGAGATCCATACCGCCATTTCGGAAAACTGTAAGATCCGCTTTCAGTATTTCCAGTGGAATGTAAAAAAAGAAATGGAACTGCGCCGCGGCGGAAAGTTCTACTGCGTCAGTCCCTGGGCGCTCATCTGGGATGATGAAAATTATTATCTGGTGGCCTACGATTCGGAAGACCAAAAGATCAAACATTACCGTGTCGATAAAATGCTGAAGATCTCCCTCTGCGAAGGCGAGTTCCGTGAAGGCCGTGAAACCTTCGACAAAAATCAGCTGGCGGATTATTCCACAAAGCATTTCAATATGTATGGTGGCCAGCTCCAATACGTGACCATCGAGGCCGAAAACCGGCTGGTTGGCGTCTTCATCGACCGCTTCGGTACCGATCTGATCTTATCCAAAACTGATGACGACCATTTCTCCTTCACCACGAAGGTGGAAGTCTCCGGCCAGTTCCTTGGCTGGATCATCGGCCTTGGCCCCGGCGTGAAGATCACAGGCCCTGCGCCTGTGGTTGCCATGATGCGCGAAGAAGCCAAGCGCTTAGCTGACCTCTATCTCGACAATTAATTTTACTACCCCACGGAGGTATCCCCATGGCATTGACCTTACAAGACAAATTAGTGGTTGGTATTTCCTCCCGCGCCCTCTTCGATCTGGAAGAAGAAAACCGGATCTTTGAAACCATGGGCTTAGAGGAATATTCCAAATACCAGATCGAAAACGAACATAAGATCTTAAAGCCCGGTACGGCGTTTCCCCTGGTGAAAGCTCTTCACAACTTAAATAAGGACGGAAACTACCTGACCGAGATCATTATCATGTCCAAAAACAGCGCGGACACCAGCCTGCGCATCTTCAATTCCATCAAGCATTACGGTCTTGATATCACCCGGGCAGCCTTAGTCAGCGGAAAGTCCATCTCTCCCTATCTGACGGCCTTCAAGACCGATTTGTTCTTATCTGCCGACGAAAACGATGTCCAGGAAGCAATCAACGCCAACATCGCTGCTGGCCTGATCTGCTCCCATTCCAACCTGCCCATCGATCCCGACAAGACCATCGACCAGATCCGCATTGCCTTCGACGGTGATGCCGTGATCTTCTCCGACGAATCGGAGCGCATTTATCAGGCAGAAGGTCTGGAAGCCTTTGCTGCTCACGAAGAGGAAAATGCACAGAACCCTCTTCCGGAAGGCCCCTTTGCAAAGCTCTTGAAACTGATTTCCATGATCCAGGCCAACTTCCCCGAATCGGAAGCACCTATCCGCACGGCGTTGGTGACCGCAAGATCCGCTCCGGCTCACGAACGTGTGGTTCGTACCCTGCGCGCCTGGAATGTACGTATCGACGAAGCCTTCTTCCTGGGCGGAATCGAAAAGAGCGAGATCCTCAAAGCCTTCGATGCCAACATCTTCTTCGACGACCAGCAGGTCCACACCGACCGCGCTTCCAAGTTCGTCCCCTCTGCCCGCGTACCCTACCGCAGCACAGAGCAATAACGACACACAAAAACGCCGCAGGTTTTCCCCCGCGGCGTCTTTTTATTCTTCAATTTCATAGGGCCAGGTGTTGATCCCGCCGAATTCGTAAACTTTCGTATACCCCAATTCCACCAGCTTCTCAGAAGCTGTCTTACTGCGATTTCCACTGCGGCAGTATACCAAAACCACCGAGTCTTTTTTCGGAATCACCTCAGCAGCAGTCGCTTCGCTGATGGATCCCACCGGCAGCAATACCGCGCCTGCAATGTGGCCACTGTCAAACTCGTCTTGTTCACGAACATCCAGAATCACCACCTCTTGGCTGTCCATCATCTCTTTGGCCTCATCCTGGCTGATCTGCTGGTATCCATTTTCGCCGCAGCCTCCAAGAAGGACCATCGCGCAAAGTACAATTGCCATAGTCACTACTATGCTCCGTTTCATTTGTTTCTCCCGTCGAATCCCGCGCTTCTACGCGTTTGCTTGATTTAAGTATGCCAATACATCTTCCGCATTGGTATCGGGTTTTACCTTAGGCATCACATGTTCGATCACGCCCTCTTCATCGATGACGTAGGTGGTACGGACCACACCCATGCTCACCTTACCGTAGAGCTTCTTTTCCTTCCAGACATCGTACGCCTGGATCGCCTGCAGCTCCGGATCGGAAAGCAGAATAAAGGGCAGCTCATACTTATTGGCAAAGTTCTGGTGAGACTTCATGGAGTCCTTACTGATCCCGATGACTTCCACACCCATTTCCTTGTATACATCATAGGCTCCCGCAAAGGCACAAGCCTGTCTGGTACAGCCCGGGGTACTGTCCTTCGGATAGAAATACAGAACCACTTTCTTTCCCTTAAAATCACTCAGGCTCACAGCCTGTCCGTCTTTATCATTCAGAGTAAACTCCGGTGCTTTCATTCCTACTTCTAACATAACTTCGTCTCCTTTCACGATATAATTTTATTATACCCCCAATTATGTGATATAATTAAAAAAAATCCAATTTATTTCGAAAGGATCTCATTATGAAACGACTGACCTCCCTGGTGTTCAGCCCCACTGGCGGAACCCAGAAAGTAACCGATATTTTAGCAGAAGAACTGATGGTAGAACTGATCAACTATCCCGATCTTCAGATCGTTGAAACAGCGTATCTGGATCTCTGCGAACGCAGCTTTGATTTTTCCCTCATTGAACTGACAGAGCACGACATCTGCCTGGTGTCCGTTCCCTCCTACGGCGGCCGCGTTCCCAAGACCGCAGTGGAACGTCTCAGCAAGATCCACGGCAACGGCGCTCTGGCCATTTTAGTGGCTGTTTACGGAAATCGTGAGTTCGAAGATACCCTGGTGGAACTGGAAGACGTTCTGAAAGCTGCCGGCTTTAAGCCGGTTGCCGGTGTGGCGGCAATCGCGGAACACTCCGTTGTCCGCGATTTCGCCAAGGGTCGTCCCAATGCCTTCGACCGTCGCCAGCTGGTGTCCTTCGCGAAAAAGATTGCTGTCCGTTTGGAAAGCATCGGTGCAGAAGGTCCCGCTCCCTTTGCTAAGGCTCCTTCCTTGACTCTGCCCGGAAATCGCCCCTATAAAGAGGTGAACATCGCTCCTACCTACGGCGTACCCGATGATACCTGCGTCAACTGCGGTGTCTGCGCTGCGCAGTGTCCGGTAGGCGCTATTGATCAGAACGATCCTTCCAAGGTGGACGAAACCCTCTGTATCGCTTGCAAGCGCTGTATCGTGGTATGCCCCACCAATTCCCGTCCCTTACCGGAAGCAGTT
>JAFOGM010000166.1 GCA_017386805.1 Bacillota bacterium | reverse complement strand
TTTTCTTTTTTCGCCGGAAGCGGGATCTGCGCTACAACGATGGCAGCGAACATAACCACGCAGCCGATCAGTTCCTTGGTAGCCAGGACTTCATGCAGGATGAAGTAGCCGCCCACAGCGCCGAATACGGATTCCAAACTCATCAGCAGAGATGCGATGGTGGGGTCGGTGTCCTTCTGAGCAACCATCTGCAGGGTGTAACCTACGCCTGCGGAGAAGACGCCGCAGTAGAAGATGGCGAAGCCGGCTGCCATGATGCCTTCGATGGTGATGGTTTCGGTGGCGAAAGCAGCGATCCAGGACAGAACGCAAGCGGTTGCGAACTGGATGCAGGACAGCTTGACCGGGTTGGCTTTGTCGGTGAAGTAGTCGCAGCAGAGAATGTGCACTGCAAAGAAGATAGAACAGCCGAAGACAATCAGGTCGCCCATTTCGATGGTGAAGTCTTCCTTGATGCAGAGCAGATACAGACCCACAGCGGAGAGAGCAACGCCCAGCCAGGTCAGCCAGGTGACCTTTTTCTTCAGGAACAGGCCGAAGACCGGAACCAGAACGATATACAGGGCGGTGATGAAAGCTGTTTTACCTGCAGAGGTATACTGGATACCGATCTGCTGGAAGGAGCTGGCGATGAACAGGACTAGACCGCAGGTGATCCCGCCGCGGATGGTGAACTTGCGTTCAATGGCAGCCTGTTCCGCAGTGGGCGGAAGGTAGCCGGGAGCTTTCTTTTCCTTCGCTTCGAAGAATTTGATGATGGGGATCAGGACCAGAGTTGCCAACACGTAGCGGGAGGCCCCGAAGGTGAAGGGCTCGATGTGATCCATACCGACACGCTGTGCGGCGAAGGCAGTACCCCAGATGATGGCGGTCAGCAGCAGAAGTGCGTTTCCGACCAGTGCTTTTCTATTCATAGTTGTTACCTCGTTTGATTTGGTTTATGCTGGGAAATTCCAACTAGTCTTATTATACATGGGGAAATGAGGGTTTTACAACCCCCTGTTTCAGTGCTATGATGGAGAAAAGGAGGGAGTGTCATGAGTACCTTATTAGAACAATTTGATCCCAGTCCCAAAGCCATCTTTGAGCCGTCCATGGTGGCGCCGAAGCTGGAGCATTTCCCGGAAAAAGTGCTGACCTGTTATTCCAAAAAACTTCTGGAAAAGGCGCTGGAAGGCCGTGTGGTGGAAACCATCTGCCGCCTGGATACGGAGGATGGCGGACTTCCGGTTTACGTTTTTGAAGAGGATGGAGTTCGCTATGGGGCGTACATGTCCCGCGTGGGGGCGCCTGCCTGCGTCATCAATCTGGAAGAGGTCATTTCCCGCGGGGCGAAGACGGTGATGATGTTCGGAAGCTGCGGCGTACTGGCGGAAGACATTCCCAAGTGGGGGATCATCGTTCCCACGGCAGCCCTTCGGGACGAAGGCGTCAGTTATCATTACCTTCCGGCTTCGGATGAGGTTTCCTTTGGCGAGGTCACGGACCTGGTGAAGGAAACGCTGGAAGCGGCGGGAGAAAACGTTCGTCTGGGGAAGGTCTGGACCACAGATGCCATCTACCGCGAAACGGCAGTCAAAATGGCCAAGCGCAAGGAACAGGGCTGTATCGCTGTGGACATGGAAAGCGCATCGGCTCTGGCGGTCTGCAAATTCCGCGGTGTGAAATTCGGACAGTTCTTCTATACGGAAGACGTTCTGACTGAAGATAACTGGGATGGACGGGGACTGGCCAGCGGCGTGAAGGATCAGGCGGATCGCTTGTTTGGTCTGGCTCTGAACTGTCTCAAAGCATTATAAAAATTCGCATTGAAAAATATCCGAAATTCTTTCGGATATTTTTGTTTTCTGTGTTTAAAGAGAAATAACTGTGGTATCTATAAACTATCAAGCGGCTGATAGAACCGCAAGGAATATACAGAGATCAAAAACAATTTTAAGGAGGACAATCGTATGAAGTTTTATAGATGTGACATTTGTGGAAATATGGTAGACGTAGTGAAGGCTTCCGGCGTACCCATGATGTGCTGTGGTCAGAAGATGACCGAACTGGTTCCGGGTACCACCGATGCTTCCGTAGAAAAGCATGTTCCGGTGATCAAGATTGACGGAAATAAAGTGAACGTATTCGTTGGTTCCGCAGAACATCCCATGGCTGAAGAACACTTCATCGAATGGATCGTTTTAGAAACCAAGCAGGGAAGCCAGAGAAAGGCTCTGAAGTCCGGTGCTGCTCCCAGTGCAGACTTCGTATTAGCTGACGGCGACGAAGTGGTTGCTGCTTACGAATACTGCAACCTCCACGGACTGTGGAAGGCTGAATAAGATTCTCCAAGACTCTTCTTTTAGAAATATCCTTTGACATGGGAAAGGGGCGTACCTGAGACGCCCCTTTTCGTTTGCAAAAAACCCCGCGGCCGGTTGGCTGCGGGGTTTTGGATTACATTAAGAATGTGATCAGCATGATGTAGGCAGGAATGAGCAGCATGCTCACCACCGTGGTGATGGCGATGGCCATGGCGGCAAATTCGTAATCTGCGTTGGATTCCTTTGCTACAATACCGAACTGGGTCATTGCCGGCATAACGGTCATGATCAGGTAGACCTGTTTTGCCATGTCGCTCAGGGGCAGGTTCAGCATGATGGTCAGAAGGATGGCCGGAGCGATGACGAAACGGCTGATCAGGAGCCAGCGCATTTCTCTGGTCAGCTTCAGCTGCTTCAGATCCATGTGGCGCAGTACGCTTCCGGTCATGATCATGGCCAGAGGTGTTGCGGTATTTCCCACTTTCTGCAGAGGATTGAACAGCCAGCCGGGTAAGGTGATTCCCAGAATGACCAGCAGGATCCCGATTCCAAAGGCAACCAGCGGGGGAGAAGCCAGCTTTTTCAGACCTTCGGTACTGATCAGCTTACTCTTCATGCCGCCGTCCTTGCGGAGCAGATAGGCGCCCACGCTCCAGAAGAGCAGGGTGTTTGCTACGTAATAGCTCATGGCGATGGGAGTGGAAGCTTCACCAAACAGGGAGATGGTCACCGGGAAACCGATGATCACGGTGTTGGAGAAGGACATCACGTTGATAAAACAACCGTGGAGTTTTTTGTCCACCTTCAAAAGGCGAATGGCCAGGAAGGCCAGGGCCAAAAGCAGGAAAATCGCTGCAAAGGGGACAGGGAACAGCTTCAGCAGATCCACTAAGTCCGCCCTGGTGGGACAAGTCGTAGCTACGTTGACGATCATGTAGCAGGGGATCGCAACGCGGATGCAGAATTTCGATAAAAAGTTTTCTCCCGTCTTTCCAAACCAGGATTTCTTCGCGGTGAAGAAGCCCAGCGCCATCATCAGAAGCAGCGGGAGAACGCTGGTGATGGCTTGTACCAATAATGCCATAGGAATACTCTCTCCTTTCTTACCTGTAAAAGCAGGCAACAGCACCATCATAGCATGTTTTCCGGGCTTTGTCATGGAAAAACCGAAGGAAACGAAATGACAGAAAGTTTCAAAAAATCTTAGCACAATCTTGACGGAATGTTTGGGAAGGATTATGATGAAAACAGTTTCTGTAGAAACAAAGGGAGGACATAGAAATGAACAAGGGTACAGTAAAGTGGTTCAATGCAGAAAAAGGATTTGGTTTCATTTCCAACGATGATGGTTCCGGCGATGTGTTCGTGCACTTCTCCGCCATTCAGGTGGAAGGCTTCAAGACGCTGGCTGAAAACCAGAAGGTCACCTTCGAAACCGAAGCAGATCCCAGAAACAGCGAAAAGCTGAGAGCTGTGAATGTAAAGCCTGCAGAATAATACGACAAACGAAAACGCTGTCCGATTTGGACAGCGCTTTTTATTTGTTTTTAGTTCTGCTGAGCCGCCAGTTCCTTTTTGTGCTGACGGTTGTTGTAGATGAACATCAGGATGGCCATGCCGACGATGATGGTATAGCCGATGAAGCTGTAGCCATCGGGAACCTGATTGAATACGAAGAAGCCGGTGACCGCTGCGAACAGGATCTGGGAGTAGTCGTATACGGAAAGCTCTCTGGCCGGGGCGAACTTATATGCGGCAGTTACGGAGAACTGACCGCCGGCTGCGCACAGACCTGCCATCAGCAGCAGAAGCAGCTGGTTCGTGGTCATGGGGTGGTAGTCGAAAAGCAGTACCGGAGAAACCACCAGGCAGGAGAAGGTGGAGAAGAAGAAGACGATCAGCGGACCGCGCTCCCCTCTCAGGCCCAGATAGCGGACGGTGGTGTAAGCTGCCCCGGCAGCCACGCCTCCGGCAAACCCGATCAGCGATGCGAACAGGTCTGCGTTGGCGAAGGAAGGCTTGATGATGAACAAGCTTCCGATGAAGGCCCCTAAAATGGCCAGGGCCTGGGTGGGCTTACATTTCTCTTTCAGGAACAGTGCGGAGAAGATGACGCCGAAGAAGGGAGACATCTTGTTCAGCATGGTGGCATCGGCCAGGACCAGATGATCCACGGCGTAGAAGTTGCCTAAGATCCCGATGGTTCCGGTAACGGAACGCAGCAGCAGATATTTTAAGTTGCCGGCCTTCCAGCGGAAGGATTCGTTGTTGCGCAGCAGGATGAACAGTGCGAACAGGGCGGCAACCAGATTACGGAAGAAACTCTTTTGAATAGAGGGAACGTCTCCGGACAGACGAACGAATACATTCATCATGGAGAAGAAGAAGGCGGAACATAAGATGCACATAACGCCTTTTGTCTTTTGATTCATAGCAGTGACTCCTTGTGTAATACTCTCACAAATGGGTATATAATGTTTAACCTATGCTATTGTAGCACAAATGTGAAACGGTGACCAGTTGTCTGGACAAAAAGAAAAAGAGTCGTCGGAAGGACATCGCAGCGGTGTGTGACGAGGAAGATAAAACGGCGCCAGATGGACCTGTCCAACAAAACTCTTATTCACTAAGTTTATTACAAAAGACAATATACACCCGGAGAAATATAAAGTCAATATACAGATTGAAAAAAGATGTTGAAAAATCGTAATATTTATCATTAGAATTTTGAATGACAGGATAAGTGATGGTTTGGAAACGTTTTCTTAAAAAATATATTTAGGTTGATTTGAAGTTTTTCGATAATTAAGAGTTGGAGGAAAAAGAATAAAATGAGTAAAAGATTGCATATTGGATGTCATTTATCCTCTTCTAAGGGATATTTATGCATGGGAAAGCAGATTTTGTCCATGGGAGGAGATACTTTTCAGTTTTTCACCAGAAATCCCAGAGGAAGTAAAGCCAAAGCCATGGATCCGGAGGATGCGAAAGCGCTGATGGATTTGATGGAACGGGAAAACTTTGCGAAGATCCTGGCCCATGCGCCTTATACCTTAAATCCGGCTTCGGCCGATCCCAAAGTGCGGGAATTTGCAGAACTCACCATTATCGACGATTTGGAACGCATGGAATATACCCCTGGTCAGCTGTATAACTTCCATCCGGGAAGCCATGTGGGACAGGGAACGGAAGAAGGGATCCGGCTGATCAGCGATCTCCTGAACCGGGTATTGAAGCCGGAACAGACCACCACGGTATTATTGGAGACCATGGCGGGAAAGGGCAGCGAAGTGGGCGGTAAATTTGAAGAACTGGCGGAGATCATTCGCCGTGTGGAATTAAAGGATAAAATCGGGGTTTGTCTGGATACCTGCCACGTTCACGACGGCGGCTACGACATTGTTAACGACCTGGAGGGCGTGTTGGAGGAGTTCGATCGAGTGATCGGCCTGGACAAATTGAAGGCCATTCACCTGAACGATTCCAAGAATCCTCTGGCCAGCCACAAGGACCGCCACGAAGTCATCGGCGGCGGAAGCATCGGCCTGGAAGCCTTCACACGGATCATCAACCACCCTGCGCTAAAGGGGTTGCCGTTCTATTTGGAGACACCCAACGAAATCGAGGGCTATACTGCAGAAATCAAGCTGCTGTCGGGATTATATGAGTAAATGAAAGGGCGGGCGCGAAATGCGTCCGCCCTCTTGCAATTGTATGGAAATTTCGATAAAATAAAGGGTACTTGTAACATCACGCCCGATGTCCCAGTGACAGCGGTGCGAATCCTGGGAGGATACAACAATGGAAATCAAAGTTACACTGACAACCACTCCGAAAGCAAAGCCTGTGGACGAATCCAAGCTGGGCTTCGGTACCATCTACACTGACCATATGTTCGTTATGGATTATGATGAGGGACAGGGCTGGCATGATCCCCAGATTGTTCCCTTTGGTGATATTACTCTGAGCCCTGCGGCGATGTCTCTGCACTACGGACAGGAAACCTTCGAAGGTCTGAAGGGATACAGAGCCAAGGACGGCCGTATCTTACTGTTCCGTCCGGAAGAAAACTTCAAGCGACTGAACGCTTCCGATGAACGTCTGTGCATTCCGGAACTGCCGGTGGATTTCTGCGTGGAAGCTACAAAGAAGCTGCTGGAAATCGATAAGGATATATGTATTCGTCTTTTTGTGTCGGCCTAAGCCTTTGTTGTTTATAGGTCGACAGGAACGACAATATCGCTCAGTTCGTAGTCGGCACG
>JAFOGM010000165.1 GCA_017386805.1 Bacillota bacterium | reverse complement strand
GACTTCTGACAGGTACTGAAGGGTTTCCACAGAAGGCATTGCTTTTCCGCCTTCGATCTGACTCAACATGTTTCGTGTAATAAAAGTTCCCACAACTTCATTTTGAGTCATTTTTCGGATAAGACGGGCTTCTTTTAAACGTTTTCCCAATTCAGGCTGTTTCATGGAAATCCTCCTTCCTTTATTAGTAAATATTATTTACATTATTATAGCAAGGGTTGCCATAAATTGCAAGTCGATTTTAGAGGAGGCTTGAAACAGGATTGTAATATATTATATTTCGGAAGATATTGACAAGATGTTTGAGAATTGCTACAATGTGGGTAAATTATATTTACTTGACTGAATATTCAAATGAGGGAATAAGGGAAAGGAGGAAATCTGATGATTGCATGGTGGGATAGTCTTGATTCGACTGTGAAAATCTTATACTTTATCGCGATTCCTTCCACACTTGTGTTTATCATCCAGACGGTGATGGCCTTTTTAGGAGGAATGGAAGGCGGCGAGGGGATCGCTACCAGCGATACGTCCGGATTGGATCTGGATGGCGGATTGGATGGCCCGGATCTGGGGGAAATGCCTGATGCCATGGATATTGACGATGTCCAGTTTGGCGATGGCGGAAATCCGGCGGACTTTTCGATCATGCGCATGTTCACGCTTCAGGGAGTCATTACGTTTCTGATGGTGACCGGATGGTCGTCGATTGCCAGTATCAGTGCAGGAGCGGCTCCGGGTATGAGTATTCTTCTGGGTGTGGTTTTAGGTGTTGCAGCGATGTATGCAGTTGCTAAGTTGATCCACGCATCAAGACGGCTGACGGAAAATGGAACATTAGATGTTCGAAACGCCATTGGCTGCAGCGGTAAGGTATACATACCCATTCCGGCCCAGGGAAAAGGCGAAGGTAAGATCACTTTGTATGTCCAGGGAAGATATGCGGAGTGTGATGCCGTCAATATGGGAGAAGAAACGCTGAGAACCGGTACATCTGTCCGTGTTGTGGATATGAGAAACGGAGTATTGGTCGTTGAAGAGGACAAAGAATAGTCAAAACAAACGTGTGTTGAAGATTACAAAAAGGGGTTTTATGTAAAGGTAAAGGAGGAAAGCATATGCCATTTGGAATGTTAATTGCGGTTGTACTCATTGTCTTGATATTGTTAGCTACATTAGTATTGATTTTATCCAGATACAGAAAGTGTCCGTCGGATAAGGTTATGGTTATTTACGGTAAGGTTGGATCGGATAAAGACGGACAATCCCGTAGTGCCAAGTGTATTCATGGGGGCGCTGCCTTCATCATTCCGGTACTTCAGTCCTATCAGTACCTGGATCTCACACCGATTTCCATCAGTGTAGACTTGACTTCTGCGCTGTCGAAACAGAACATCCGTATCGACGTACCGTCCCGATTCACTGTTGGTATTTCCACCGAACCGGGCGTTATGCAGAATGCTGCGGAACGTCTTCTCGGTCTGCGTTTGAATGAAATCCAGGAACTGGCGAAAGATATCATCTTCGGTCAGCTGCGACTGGTTGTTGCTACCATGGATATTGAAGAAATCAATACCGATAGAGACAAGTTCCTGCTGGCGGTATCCAACAACGTGGAAATCGAACTGAAGAAGATCGGTCTGCGATTGATCAACGTAAATGTTACAGACATCAACGATGAATCCGGATATATTGAAGCTCTCGGTAAGGAAGCTGCTGCGAAGGCGATCAATGAAGCCAAGAAGAGCGTAGCGGAAAAGAATAGAGACGGGGAAATCGGTCAGGCCAATGCGCATAAGGATCAGCGTATCAGTGTGGCAGCTGCCAATGCTGCGGCCATCGACGGGGAAAACTCTGCGAAGATCGAGATCGCTCAGTCCGAAGCGAAGAGAAGAGAAAAAGAAGCGGAAGCTCTGCGTTTGGCGACTGCTGCCGAAGCCGTTCAGGCTGCGAAGGCGAAGCAGGAAGCTTATATCGCTCAGCAGGAAGCTGAAAATACCCGTGCGGAACTGGAAAAGGCTACCCAGACGGCTGACGTCATCGTAGCTGCACAGATCCAGAAACAGCAGGCGGAAATCGCTGCTGAAGCGGAAGCTGAAGTTATGAGAAGAAAGGCCCGCGGGGAAGCAGATGCCATCTACGCCAAGATGGAAGCGGAAGCTCGTGGTACCCAGGAAATCTTAATGCGTCAGGCAGAAGGTATCCGTAACTTAGTTGCTGCTGCCGGAAACGATCCGGATGCTGCGGTTCGTTTACTGATCGCTGACAAGCTGGAAGAACTGACCAGAATTCAGGTTGAAGCCATCAAGAACATCAAGATCGATAAGGTTACTGTTTGGGATAGTGGCGCCAATAAAGATGGAAAGACCGCAACTGCAGATTTCCTTTCCGGTATGATGAAGTCCATTCCGCCCATGAACGAACTGTTTGAACAGGCCGGCATGGAACTGCCCAGCTTCCTGGGAACCAAGATCGAAGATGTCGTAAGCGCTGCGCCGGAGAGCGAAGCGGTTGCCGCAGAACCGGTGGAAGTTATTGAAGCTGAGCCCGTTTCCGCAGAAGAATAAGTCAAAAGAGGAAAGCGCCAGATCGTGCTCAAAACTTTGAACCAGTAGCAGGATGTCTCAGGATATCCTGCTATTTTATTGTAATCAATTGGAGTATTGGATTTGATTCCCTGTCAGGAATTTGATATAATATACTCAGCTATTTGTCGGAATTTTCCGGCTGAAACTATGGATGTGAAAGGATCACAGGTAGGCCTATGGAAAAATATATCATGTCTCTGGATCAGGGGACCACAAGCTGCCGCTGTATTCTGTTCAATAAAGCGGGAGATATCGTCTCTGTGGCACAGAAAGAATTCAAGCAGTATTATCCGCAGCCTGGTTGGGTAGAACACGACCCCATGGAAATCTGGTCCACCCAGGTTGGGGTTGCCCAGGAAGCGATGCTGAAGGTGAGAGCCACCTATGAAAACATTGCTTCCATCGGGATCACCAATCAGAGAGAAACCACGATCCTTTGGAACAAAGAAACCGGTGTTCCCGTTTACAATGCCATCGTTTGGCAGTGCCGCAGAACAGCAGAGTTCTGCGATGAACTGAAAGACGCCGGTTACACGGATTTGATCCGGGAAAAGACCGGGCTTCTGATCGACGCCTATTTCTCCGGAACTAAGATCCGCTGGATCCTGGACAACGTTCCGGAAGCCAGACAGTTGGCTGACGAAGGGAAACTGCTGTTCGGTACCATCGACACCTGGCTGATCTGGAATCTGACCGGCGGAAAGGTTCATGCCACCGACTATTCCAATGCGGCAAGAACCATGCTGTTCAACATCAATACGCTGCAGTGGGACGATGAGATTCTGAAGATCCTGAACATTCCCAGAAGCATTTTACCCACACCGGTTCCTTCCAGCGGAAAGTTCGGCATGACGGCTTCCTACGTTTTCGGTGGGGAGATTCTCATCGGCGGCGCAGCCGGTGACCAGCAGTCCGCACTGTTCGGTCAGGCTTGCTTCGAACCGGGAACGGCGAAAAATACGTACGGTACCGGCGGCTTCTTGCTGATGAATACCGGGGAAACACCCGTGTTCTCCAAGAATGGCCTTCTGACCACCATTGCCTGGGGCGTGGATGGAAAGGTGGAATATGCGCTGGAAGGTTCGATCTTTGTTGCCGGAGCGGCAATCCAATGGCTCCGCGACGAACTGAGGATCATCGATAGTTCGCCGTCCAGCGAAGCGGCTGCCACGGAAGTGGAAGACTCCGCTGGTGTTTATGTGGTTCCGGCCTTTGTAGGGATCGGTGCTCCGTACTGGAATCCTTACGCGAGAGGGACCATCGTAGGTCTTACCAGAGGGGCCGGACGAAACCATTTGATCCGTGCTACATTGGAATCTTTGGCTTACCAGACATGTGACGTTCTGAAAGCGATGGAAGAAGACAGCGGCGTATCTCTGGCATCTTTGAAAGTAGATGGCGGTGCTTGCGCCAATAACTTCCTGATGCAGTTCCAGGCGGATATGATCGGCGTGGATGTGGACCGACCGGCCTGCATCGAAACTACAGCGTTAGGTGCTGCGTATTTAGCTGGTCTGGCCTGCGGCTACTGGGAAAGCAAGGACGACATCGTAAAGAACTGGAACATTTCCAGAAAGTTTACACCGCAGATGGCAGAAGACATCCGCGAAAAGAAGCAGAAGGGCTGGAAGCGTGCCGTGAAGGCGGCTCTGGCCTGGGCGGAAGAAGAATAGCACAAGGGGAGTGCATCCATTCTTCGAATCGTCCTGGGGAAGATAGACAATTGGGGGGATTCGCATGAATTTTAGTTTTAAAATGAGCGAATTGAAAGCGATTCGCCGGGAACAAAATGCCCTGAAACTATCCATGTGGATGGAGATTGGCTTCGCCGTTTTGGAAGTCTTTGTGGCACTGATTACCAACTCACAGGCAGTCCTGATGGATGCCGTCTGTGACTCTGCAGAAACCATTACAGCCATTGTTTCGTTGAAACTGGTACCACTCTTGTATAAGCCAATTTCAGAGCGGCGGCCGTTCGGTTATGCGCAGGTGGAAACCTGGTTCTTAGTCATCAAAGGGTTCATGCTTCTGGCGGTTGCCGTGGGATTGATCGTTTCCAATGTACAGATCATCCTGCAGGGTGGTCGGCATGTGGACTTTACGATCATTGCAGCATTCGAAATCTTTGCCGGGGTGGTAGGTACGGTGGTAACGTATCTGCTGCGTAAAATGAATCAAAACATCGAATCACCGCTGGTGGATGCAGAAGTCAGCGGCTGGTGGATGGATGCGGCGGTCAGCTGGGGACTGGGGGCAGCGTTCCTGCTTCCTATGTTTATCAAGGCGGCCTGGTTCATACCCTTTGTACCGTATATCGACCAGGTCCTGGCCATCGTACTGACTCTGTTCGTTCTGGCAGAACCTGCCCGTATGGTGATTTCCGG
>JAFOGM010000164.1 GCA_017386805.1 Bacillota bacterium | reverse complement strand
TTCCACACCTTCCGGAAGAAGGGGCATCAGCTGAACCACGACATCACCCAGTTCATCCGCCTCCAGTGCGGCCAGATCCACAGGTTCTGCAGAGATTTCCTCTACTGTATCCAGAATTTCCTTCACCCCACGGATCTTGATGGTTTTCGGCGCTTCAAAGGTTTCTACAGCCAGGTCCAGACCAGGATCTCCCACGGTGGGTATCACAAAGGGGACTTCCTTCACATCCATGATGGTATAGGTCACATCCACATATTGAGATGACATGTGAACATTTTCCACCATGACTTCACCGTCGTTCAGCGGTTGTAACTCTACCTGCGCAGTGGTCACTTCTCCCACTTCAGCTTCCGCAGTATTGATCGTTCCGAAGGCCCAGGCAACCGAATCCACCAGGGACTTTGCACCGGAGACTTCTACGCTGGCCGGCTGGAGTTTCAGCCCACCCACTTCTTTCCCATCGGGAACGTTGGTGAAATGAATGTTAACCGGTTTACTCACCGCAACCAAATCTTCAATGATCACCTGGATCTTAGGCGAACGGATTTCGATCAGTTCGGTATTATCAGGGATCACCGCGGTCACGTTGATATAGTTCTGGCCTTTTCCATAGCCGAACAGATCCGCTTCCACAAGGATGTCCTTTGTGGTCAAGGGATCGATGGTCGTGCGCTGTCCTTTGATTTTAACATCCACAGTATAATCCGTATCCCCGGCAATAGCAAGATTATGCTCCGCCAAAGAGTCAAGATTTTTTAAAGTTACCGGTACCGAATGGATCGTTCTGTCCTTGATGGGATTTTCTCCTCCGATAACCACCGTCCAGAGAACAAAAGCCAAAACTACTGACAAAATCTTATTCCAGGTACTCTGACTGATTTTACTTTGCTTATTTCGTTCCATGGA
The DNA here is from genome assembly GCA_017386805.1 of Bacillota bacterium. Taxonomy (GTDB): domain Bacteria; phylum Bacillota; class Clostridia; order Peptostreptococcales; family Anaerovoracaceae; genus RGIG446. The sequence goes on along the minus strand of JAFOGM010000164.1, from coordinate 3,707 downwards.
AGCCTCCTTTTCTGAAGACCTTCTTTAAACCATCCAACCAGTTTCCGCTCTGTGCATCCATGTTGGTCAGGTACAGCTTCGTCAGGGTTCTTTCCACGCTCTTCAGATCCAGGAAACGGGACAGGCGTCCGTCCACAGCAATGGAAATGATCCCGCTTTCTTCCGAAACGATCAGAGAAATAGCATCCGACACTTCAGACACACCGATCCCTGCACGATGACGGGTCCCCAGATCCTTGCTCAGGTTCTGATTCTGGGTCAGCGGCAATACACAACCAGCCGATAAGATGCGGCCGCTGCGAAGGATCACCGCACCGTCGTGGAGAGGTGCACCTTCATAAAAGACATTTCCCAGCAGTTCTTTTGACACGTCTGCGTTCAAATAAGTTCCCGTTTCTGCGATATCCGTCAGAGAGGTCTGGCGTTCCAGGATCATCAGCGCGCCAACACGATTTTTCGAAAACTCATCCGCCGTTTCCACAAGGGTGGAAATCAGTGACTGAACGCCGGTTTTATCCACCTTCCCCTGCTTTTGAGGAAGGAATTTATTTCGACCCAAATATTCCAGTGCACGACGAAGTTCCGGCTGGAAGATGATAACCAGAGCAATGGCCCCCATGTCGATGATGTAACCCAGGATCCAGTTGATGGTGTACAGCTCGAGAGCTTCTGCCAGAACTTTGGCAATCAAAACAACCAAAATCCCTTTCCCCAGCTGTTCCGCTCTGGTCTCACGAACAAAGCTCAAAATATGATAGATCGCAAAGGCGACGATTGCCACATCCAGCGCATCGAATAACCCGAAGCTGCTGATCAATGCTTTGATATAATCCATGGATTCCTCCTTTATGTTATCTGCTCATGCACTTTTATTTTACCGAATTCCGATGCATTATTCAATATGAAATCCTTTTGCTTTTCTCCCCATCCGCAACCTTTTGTCTCCGAGAAAATACTTGTATTATCTCCAAAAATCCCGTAAACTCAAAGTAATAAAAAGCAACAATTCAGAATGACATCTGTGACTTTTTTGAAATCAAACTGCACAGCACAGCTGTGCCCAGGAGGTAATTATGTCCATTGAATTAAAAGTAAAGCAGTTAGTGGAAGAATTCTACGACGAGATCGTTGAGATCCGCCGCGACATCCATATGCATCCGGAACTGTCCGAACAGGAAGAACGCACCATGAATCTGATCAGCGAAAAGCTGACCGCATGGGGAATCCCTCACACCACCATGATCGGCGGCCACGGCGTTGTTGGTTGGGTGGAAGGTAAGGCAGCTTCCTCCGCGGACCGCAAGTTCGAAGCCGTTGGTATCCGCGGTGATATCGACGCACTGCCCATCCAGGAAATGGCTGACGTTCCCTTCAAGTCCGTCAACGATGGCGTAATGCATGCCTGCGGCCACGATATGCACGGCGCAATGCTGCTGGGCAGCGCTAAGATCCTGAAGGCTCTGGAAAACGAATTCTCCGGTACCGTAAAGTTCTTCTTCCAGCCGGCAGAAGAAACCGTCGGAGGTGCTGATCCCATGATCAAGGACGGCTGCCTGCAGAATCCTGAAGTTGGCGCAGTCATCTCCTTCCACGTAACCGAAAACCATCCCACCGGTCACATCGAAATGCGTCACGGTAAAATGAACGCAGCGATCTGCGACCTGATCTTACAGGTGGAAGGCGTATCCTGCCACGGTGCTCATCCGGAAAACGGCGTGGATGCCATCGTTGTTGCTTCCAACATCGTAACTGCACTGCAGAGCATCATCTCCAGAAATCTGTCCCCCACCAATTCCGGTATCATCACCATCGGTACCTTCCACGCAGGAACTAAGGACAACATTGTCGCTGGTACTGTAGACATCACCGGTACTTTAAGAGCTCTGGATATGGATACCATGGAAACTCTGAAGACCCGCGTAAAGACCACCGCGGAAAACATTGCTGCAGCTTACGGCGCTAAGGCGCACGTAACTCTGCTGGATAACTTCCCGCCTCTGGTTAACGATGACGAACTGTTCTCCGTTATGGAAGGTCTGATCAAGGAACACATCGGCGCAGACAAGATCTACTACAAGCCGGAACCTTCCCTGGGCGGTGACGACTTTGCATACTTCTGCGCAGCTACCAAGGGTATTTACATGAACGTAGGTGTCAACCCCGGTACCAGAAAGCATCCTCAGTTGGCTCACAACGAATACTTCGAACCGGATGAAGAAGGCATGAAGTCCGGTATTCTGATGGAAGTCCTGGGCGCTCTGGAACTGCTGAAGAAAGAAAAGTAAAAAATACGCAAGTAAAAACCCCGTGGAATCCACGGGGTTTTTTCATTTATATATCCATTGGTCCTAACCTCTTAAGTTGTTCAGAATTCACCTTTCGACTCAGTTTCTTAGTCCATCGGTCCTTACCTCTCTACTTTGGGGGAGTTAACGTTTCAACAATTCTTCCTCACACACAAACACTACTCACATTCTATTTTGAACCGTTCTTTTCAGAACTTGTCCTCTATTTAATGACTGGTTTCCAGCAGGCCGTAAGCGCCATCATTTCTCTTATAAACAACGCTTACACTGTCGGTTTCCATGTTCAGGAATACGTAGAAATTGTGTTCCAGCAGTTCCATCTGTAAGATCGCTTCTTCTGCGGACATGGGGAGCAGATCAAACTTCTTCGTACGAACGATCTTCATTTCTTCTGCTTCTTCCGGGATATCCGGTACTTCCGCAAACATAATTTCCTTCTGGTCCTTATGCTTTCTCTGGAGCTTGGTCTTGAATCTGGACATCTGGCTGGACAGCTTGTCGATTACCTTATCCACGCAGGTATAAACATCTTCGTTGGTTTCTTCTGCGCGGAAGATGGTGCCTTTGGCATTGATGGTAGCTTCGAGACGAGACTTTCCTCTTTCATGGGAAAGCATGATATTCGCTACAATGTCCTTGGAGAAGTACTTTCCAAGCTTGTCGAATTTCTTCTCGATGGTGTCCTTCAGATGATCATTAGCTGTAAAGTTCTTGCATGTAATAACGACCTTCATAACTAAACCCCCTTTAAGCTGGCTGTTCAGAAGAGGTACTATGGGCTCTCCCTTTCGTCAGCTTAGATATTTTGTATATTGTTATATTCTACATATACCCGCACTTTCCTCTTTTTAATTATCAGAAAATTAATTATTTTTTGTAATTATTTTTTCGCACAACAAAAGCGGATGATGAAACCATTCAGCTGACCTGGTCTTTGCCCCCACACCTGCCTAACCTGGATTTTCCAGAGGACTTACATCTAAGACACGCCATGATCACCGCTGCCTTGCAGACCGGCTTACGTGGGTCCCTTTGCCCGTGTCTGGCCTGGACTTTCAACCACAGACCTGGATGGCTTCATCATCCGCTCTTTTTCTATTTTATATGGAATCCATCATTTGTCAAACATTTTCTTATAGACTCATTTGATATTCTGGTGAGCCGCCGCGGCAAACGTCAGCAGCGTCACTTCCCCGGCTCCGGCCTGTTTCAGTACCGATGCGCAGGCCTCTGCAGTGCTCCCCGTGGTGACGATGTCGTCCACCAGGATCACGTGCTTTCCGCGCAAATGTAACGAATCCCGCAGCCGAAACGCTCCGGCCACATTCTGGTTTCGTTGTTCTTCCGACATATTTTTCATAGCTGCCGTCTTTCTGGTACGTTCCAGGCAATCCACACAGG
>JAFOGM010000163.1 GCA_017386805.1 Bacillota bacterium | reverse complement strand
GCAGTGTTAGATTTTCGACAGATTCCGACAAAAATAAAAAAAGAGCGCTGTGCGTATGCACAGCGCTTGTTTGCTTTTTGATGCGATTCGGGCAACCGCTTCGCGGCTGGTTAGTCGTTGGGTCGGGTGTAGAAGCGGCCGATGATCTGGTCGGTGCGAATAACGTTGATAAAGGCCTTCGGATCCACTTCGCGGGCAGCACGGGAGATGGCTTTGACCTGGTCGGTGGTGACCACGGTGTAGATCATGTCCTGTTCCTGGCCGTTGTATAAGCCGGTACCTCGGAACAGAGTACCGCCGTGATGAGTCGGTGTCTTAATGGCATTGTAGATATCTTCCGCTTTCTGAGAGACGATGAACAGGGTCACTCTCTGATAACGGGGATTCAGCATCTGCACGATCTGCGTGGATGTGAACTGGAAGATGATGGAGTACAGGGCCTTGTCCCAGCCGAATAACATACCGGCGATTCCCAGTACGCAGACATTTCCGGCGAAGATGTAGTTGAAGCAGTCGATGTTCAGTCGTTCTGACAGTGCTACGGCAATGAAGTCGGTACCGCCGGAAGTGGCTCTGGCTCTCAGACAGAGGGCAACACCGGCACCGTGGATGATACCGCCGAAGATACAGATCAGAAGGATATCTTCCGTCAGAGGCATGGGCGGGATGATGTCCGTTAGGAAAGAGGACATCAGGATCACCACGCAGGAGAAGATGGTAAATCGCTTTCCGATAAATTTATAACTGATGATGGCGGGAATTGCGTTCAGCGACAGATTCACCACGGTGAAGGGAATGTGGATCCCATAGAACTGATCGCAGATACGCTGGATCAGGAAAGTGATTCCGTTGAAGCCACCGGGATAAAGGCCGCCGGCCGATACAAAGATTTTATTGTTGACCCCCATGACGATCGAGGCGAGAATCACGCACAAAAATCGAAGAGTATCATCCGCCTGCTTTTTTCCGGGGCGTTGGATGTCGTCCAAAATGTTCATATGCAAAGTCCTTTCTTATGATAAAACCTGAGCTGTAATAGCAAATCGGTACAATGGTCGATCTACCTTATTAACATACCTAATTTTATCATAAAATGCAACCGAATATTATGTGATTTTGTTCGAACTATGTTATAATATAACGATATCTTATGCGAAAGGACGTGTCAGATGAAGAACGTACTTCTGACAATTCAATACGATGGGACCAACTTTTCTGGATGGCAGCGCCAGCCGGAACGGCGAACGGTCCAGGGAGAGATCGAGCGTGTATTGTCCATCCTCTGTAAACAGGAGATCACCGTCAACGGAACCAGCCGTACCGATGCCGGTGTCCATGCCTTCGATCAGCATTGCAGCTTCGCCGGGGACTTCGGGATCCCGGTGGACCGGATCCCGGTTGCCGCAAATACCCTGTTATTGGCGGGGGCGTACCGACCGGGTTCTGTCAGCGATGTGAAGATCGTGGAGGCGAGAGAGGTTCCTATGGACTTCCATGCCAGATTCAACAGCCAGGGAAAGCGATACATCTACAAGATCCGCAATGCCAAGGAACCAGATATGTTCCTGCGAAACCAGTGCTATCAGATCGATCGGCCGCTGGATCACGAAGCCATGCACAGAGCGGGACAGGCCATCGTGGGAGAACACGATTTCAAGTGCTTTATGTCTGCCGGAAGCCAGGTGGGTGACGATACCGTACGAACGGTCTACGATCTGGAAGTGACCCGGGACGGCGATTGGATCACTTTGTCCATCAGTGGAAATGGATTTTTATACAATATGGTCCGTATCATCACCGGAACGCTGGTGGAAGTGGGACTGGGCCAGAGAACGGAAGACTCTGTGGCGGAGACCATCGCATCCATGGATCGTGCAAATGCCGGTCACACAGCACCGCCGCAGGGGCTGTACTTATATAAAGTGTTTTATGATGAAAAGGAAATGACGCTGGAACCCAGCGAAAGCGCCGAATAGAAAGGAAGCAGGAACAATGAAGATCAAAGAGATGTTCGAACAGAAAAGAACTGTATTTTCCATGGAGATCTTCCCGCCGAAGTTTGACATGCCGGTGGAAAGCATATATGCAACGTTAGATGGACTGAAAGGTCTGGAACCGGATTATATTTCTGTAACCTACGGTGCTGGCGGAAAGTCCAAGGACCGTACCGTGGAAATCGCCCGCAAGATCCGTGAAGAGTACGGGATCGAAAGCATGGCTCATCTGACCTGCATTTCCCATTCCAAAGAAGAAGTGGCGAAATTGATCACCGATCTGAAGAACGCAGGAATCGAAAACGTTCTGGCGCTGCGGGGCGACATTCCGGAGGACCCGGATTTCCAGTTCCCCACACCGCTGCATTACGAACACGCCTCTCAGCTGGTCAGCGAACTGAAGAGAGAGGGTGGGTTCTCCATCGGTGCAGCCTGCTATCCGGAATGTCACCCGGACTGCGTGAACTTAAAGACCGACATCAAGAACCTGAAGCATAAAGTGGACTGCGGTGCAGACTTCCTGGTGAGCCAGCTGTTCTTCGACAATGAAGAATTCTTCGAATTCATGGAAAAGCTGGAGATTGCCGGAATCGATATCCCTGTGGAAGCAGGAATCATGCCGGTTCTGAACAAGAATCAGATCCTGCGCATGTGCAAGTTATCCGGCTGTAAGGTGCCCAAGAAGCTGCAGAGAATGCTGGACCGCTTCGGCGACGATCCCCAGTCCCTGAGAGAAGCCGGGGAAGCCTACGCTACCGAACAGATCATCGATCTGGTGACCGGCGGCGTTCGCGGGATCCACTTATACAGCATGAACAAACCCGACGTTTCCAAGCGCATCTGGGATAACATCCAGAGCATCCGTCGGTTTACCAAATAACATCCAAGACGAAACATCGAGGTACGAACTATGAGTATCAGAGAGCTGTTGGGAAAGCGCATCGTGATCTGCGATGGCGCCATGGGGACCATGATCCAGAAATCCGGTGTTCCCATCGAGACCCATCCGGAGATGCTGAACTTTACCCATCCGGAAGAAATCAAGAACATCTATAAACAATACTATGAAGCCGGAAGCGACTTCATTTCCACCAATACCTTCGGGGCCAACGCCTTCAAGATGGAAGGCTGCGGCTACACCGTCACCGAGATCGTGACCCAGGCCATCAAAATCGCCAAAGAGGCAGCCGATGAAATGACGGACAAGCTGGGTCGAAAGTGCTACGTCGGCCTGGATATCGCGCCCATCGGACGACTGATGGAACCGGCTGGGGACATGGTCTTTGACGAAGCGGTGGAACTGTTCCGCGAGCAGGTGGTTGCCGGGGTGAACGCCGGAGCGGACCTGGTGGTCTGCGAGACCTTCACCGACATCTACGAATTGAAGGCAGCAATCATTGCCGTCCGCGAGACTTCCGACATCCCGCTGTTCTGTTCCGTCAGCTTTGAAAGCGACGGAAGAATGCTGATGGGTACCGATCCGGAAACCATGGTGTATTATCTCCAGGATCTGGGCATGGATGCTCTGGGTGTGAACTGTTCTCTGGGACCGAAGCAGATGGTTCCCATCGTGGAAACGATTTTACATACCTGTAAGTTACCTGTACTCTGTCAGCCCAATGCGGGCCTTCCCAGAATTGACGAAGAGGGAAACACTGTTTTTGATGTGACCATCGACGAGTATGCAGCGGTGATGGAAGCGCTGGTGGACAAGGGTCTGGCTGTTGCCGGGGCCTGCTGCGGTTCCTCTCCCGAGTATATCAAGGCTCTCGTGGGCCGTGTGGGACAGAAAACTCCGGTGCTGTCGGCTGGACAGATCCGTGATGCACAGGGAAAGACTCCCATGACAGCTTGTTCCTCCACCCGGACCGTGAAGTTCGACGGCGGCGTGAAGATCGTGGGCGAACGCATCAATCCCACCGGAAAGAAGCTTTTGAAAGAAGCGCTGAAGACCGGGGATTATAACTATATCGAAGACGAAGCGGAACGTCAGGTGGATTGTGGAGCACACATTCTGGATGTGAATGTGGGTCTTCCGGGGATCGACGAAAAGGAAGCGATGTTAGAAGCTGTTCGCCGCGTC
>JAFOGM010000162.1 GCA_017386805.1 Bacillota bacterium | reverse complement strand
CCGCATCAACGCTGCGGAGGAACTGTGGAGCGTTCTCGAAGCGCTGGACGCAGAATAAATCGATCACAAAGAAGCGAAGCCGGAACGGTGAGCAGTTCCCCGCAGGGGATTGCCAGCCACACACCGGCTTCTTTTAATGCTAAGGGTAACAGAAGCATGGAAGCGGTGGGGAAGACCAGGCAACGCAGGGCAGAGATCACTGCGGCGGGTTTTCCGCGGTCCAGGGCGGTCAGTAAAGCGGCCACCAGGACATTGACTCCGGCGAACAAATACAGGAAGGAATACAGCTGGTTTCCGTGGTCGGCGATGGCCAAAAGGGCGACGTCATCGGTGAAGATGCGGTTGGTGATGTTTCCGCAGAAATAGGACACCAGGAACACCAACAGGGACATCCAGACGATGCTGATGTAGCAGTAACGGGTGATTCGGCGGCTTCCCTCCAGATCTTCGGCGCCTTTTCCGTAGCTGACCAGGGGAGCGGCTCCCGTGGAGAGGCCCACGTAAACGGAAATGTAGAAGTAGTACAGGAAGGTGATGATGGTGATGGCCGAGATCCCCAGTTCTCCCTGGTACTTTAAAATAGAGATGTTGAACAGGTAGGTGGTGACGCCGGTGGAGATCTCCGTCAGGAACTGGGAACTGCCGTTGATGCTGGATTTCAGAAGAAAACCGGGTTGACGGTGAGGACGACAGTATCTCAGCTGGGAACGCTTCGAGGAAAAGTGGACCAGTCCCATCAGTGCAGAAGCTACGATGGACAAGGTGGTACCCAAAGCGGCGCCCAAAATCCCCATCTTGAGAGGACAGACGAAGAGCCAGTCCAGGAAGATGTTCAGGAACAAGCCCACGGCGGACATCCAGAAGGACAGCTTGGGAACGCCGTCCACACGGGCGAAGAACTCAAAGAACAGCTTCAGCATCATGGGGACGGTGGATAATACAGTGACACCGCCGTAGATCATGGTGTAGGGAAGCAGCATTTCCGTGGAACCCAGGAAGATCATGATGGGCTTCAGGAAGACCAGAAAGATCGCAGTGACGATCCCGCCGATGATGCACATGGCGGTGACGATATAGCTGAACAGCTGACGGGCTTCCTGGGGCTTTCCCTCTCCCATGCGGATGGAGACGTAAGCACCGGCACCGCTGGCCAGCATCAGGGAGATGGCGTAGACCAGACAGCAGTAGGGAATCACGATATTGATGGCTGCCAGAGGATCGGGGCCTACGTAACGAGAGACGAAGAAGCCGTCGATGGTGGTGAAGAAGGAAATGGCTGCCGCACTGAGAATGGACGGTAAAATATATTTCAGAAATTGCGGATAGGTCATCCGCAGATTCATAAGGGATTCCATAAAAAAACCTCCTGAAGTTGTAATGACTCGAATGTCTATGTATTATCATAAACGTTGGAGTAACTACAAGGTCAAGAGGTTTTCGTTGTTTTTTGAGGGATAAGGGACGCATCGCTTATTGACGATGGTTGGTCAGCACCGCGTAAACGCGGTAGTATTCGTGCATGTCACCGGTGCTGTAATCGTTGATGCTTTGGCGGCCATAGACAGGTCCGGCCAAAGTCAGGCTCTGTTCTTCCGCATAACGGATCAGAGGAGCCAGCATCACGTTCCAGTCATCAT
>JAFOGM010000161.1 GCA_017386805.1 Bacillota bacterium | reverse complement strand
TGCAGAAGGATGAAAAAATGATTCATATTTTAAGGAAAGCGGGATGTTATGATACACCGTCCAGAGAAAAAATGTGGGAAGATGCGAAAGCTCCGAAAAGCAGCGGAAGCATCTTTGGTAGGATGTAGATATAACGATAACGGAAGAATCTGGAGGGTAAGTTTATGAATATCAAAGAAGCAAAAAACAGTATTAAAGATGCGATCCGATTTTATCTGATGAAGAATGAAGACGGGACATATAAGATTCCGGTGAACCGTCAGCGTCCGCTGGCCATGATCGGGCCGGCTGGTGTGGGTAAGACTGATGTTGCCCGCCAGGCGGCGGAAGAAATGGGGATCAACTTCCTGTCCTATACCATCACTCATCACACTCGTCAGAGCATCATGGGTCTTCCAAGACTGTCTGTCAGAGAATATGAGGGTCAGGAATATCATGTTACAGATTACACCATGAGCGAGATCATTGCGGAAATCCACGAGATGATCAAAAACACTGGGAGAAAAGAAGGTGTTTTGTTCCTGGATGAATTCAACTGTGCTTCGGAGACCATTGCACCGCTGATGCTGCAGTTTTTACAAAACAAGACCTTCGGACCGCATAAAGTACCGGAGGGCTGGGTCATCGTCCTGGCTGGAAATCCGCCGGAATACAACAAGTCTGTTAAGGAAATCGACGTAGTAACCAGAGACCGTATCCGTCAGATCAATGTGGAGCCGTCCTTCGATGTGTGGGAGGAATATGCCATCAATAAAAATATCCATCCATCGATTCTGGCATATCTGTCTCAGAACCGCGGCCACTTCTATCACTTCTCTTCCAGCGGCCTGAACAAGCAGATGGTCACCGCAAGAGGATGGGAAGAATTGTCTCAAATTATTGGCATGGCGGAAGAACAGGGAATGGACATCGGAGCGGATCTGGTGGGACAGTATCTGGCTTGTGATAAAATCTGTCACAGCTTTGTGAATTACTATAACGTGTTCTCTAAGATCGCCACCCAGGAAGAACTGGAATCGATTTTACAGGGAAAGGCTGAGGAGAAGCTGAAGAAGCGGTTTGTCAATAAGAGTTTCGATATTCGATGTGCGGTGATTTGGATGCTCAGTGCTCGCTTACAGACCGATATCATGGAATACTGTAAGATGACCAATGTCTGTGACCGTGTATATGCGATCCTGAAAAAGGTAGATCCGGAACAGCCTCTGGGAGATCAGCTGAAAGCCAGCGTACTGTATGAAGACCAGGAAGGCTGGCAGAGTTACCCGCAGGAAGATCCGGCTGTGGAATTGGTGCTGAAGAAATATCGAAGCATGGCCAAAGGACAGAACAGTAAGGATGCCTTCGGAAAAATCAAGAAGGAATTCTTCGAAATGACGGGGCAGCGTGAAAAACTGAGAGATACTTCCAATGATGAAATCACTCATGTGCTGGACTTTATCAGCAGCGTCTTTGGAGAAAACAGTGAAATGGAGATCCTGTTAAATTCTCTCAATACCAGCGAAAATGCCATTCGTTTGATGACGGAAACCGGAAATGCCACGTATCTGAACTTCAAAAAGGTGATTTTCGGAGACTTGTCCAAGGCCAGTCTGACCAGAAAAGTGAAAAAGGAGGCGTAAGCGATGTATCTTTTATATGACGTTATGGAGATCCTTCGTCAGGTGGTTAATCTGTTGATCCTGATGGGCTGTGGTGCAGGGGTATTATATCTGATCCTGGTTCTTCGGGACCTTCAGAAGTTTCTGAACCGTGCAGCGGATCTGGGAATCGAAGCGATGACGAAGTTAAATCATGAGATCGACCATTTGGATGATGTGATCGATGCAGTAGACACACCTGTGTTGGTGGAAGCTGCAGAGGAAGAATAGGAGAATCGTATGAGCAACAGTGATCGCAGCCGACTGGCCGGTGAAATCGTAAGATACAGCCGACAGACGTTGTTGAAACAGTGGCCCTACCTGGGGCCGCTGTTGTTCCGGCTTCAGCTTCGGTCTTTGGACGAAGTGAGAATCATGGGAAGTAACGGAGAATATCTGTTTTACAATACAGAAGATATCATTGAACTGTATAAGAATGATCCGGGAACGATTCCGAAGATGATGCTGCATGTTTTAGGCCATTGTATGCTGCAGCATGTGGAACGCCGTAACGGAAGAGAACACGATCTGTATGATACGGCCTGCGATCTCTCGGTGTTTCAGTTGATTTCCCGGCTTCCCGGAGGAAAGAGCTTTGCTGCATCTGCCCAGGAACGCGCAGAAGTGAATCAAATCCTTGGTGAAAAGGAACATGCCAGTGCAGAATCGTTGTACACGGCCGGTATGAAAGATGTGGAGTTAAAAGGGAAGTTCGATAGTATCAAAGGACATGTTCACAGAGATGACCACAGCTTTTGGGGAAAGAAAATGGATCTTCAGGGAAACGGGACGGAAACTGGAACAGCTTTTTCCTGGAAACAAGCTATGATGCAGGCGGTGGAAGAGTATCAGAAGATGGTGAATGGTCAGGGAAGATTTGCCGGTCAGGGCAGGGGGGACTGGACGGAACTTTTGGAACTGGACAGGGAAGAAGAAACCATTTCTTACGAAGAACTGCTGAAGCGTTTTACGGCTCCGGTGGAAACCATGCGGCTGGATATGGATTCTTTGGACCTGGCTTGGTACGTGACCGGGCTGAATTTGTACGGAGACCTTCCCATTGTGGAATACAACGAGTACCGTGATATGAATTTGGTGGAGACTTTTATCATTGCCATTGATACCTCCGGATCCTGCTGCGGATCTACGCTGAAGAACTTTTTGGTCCAGACCAAAAAAGTAGTGGAGGATATGGAACTAAGCGGACGAAAGTTTCTCCTTCGCATGATGCAGTGTGATTATGACATCCAGGAAGAAGTGGAGATTCGCACAGTAGAAGAGTTCAATGAGTATATCGAACATTTCCGTATGAGAGGCGGTGGAGGTACCAATTTTGTTCCGGTTTTCCGCAGAGTGGATCAGCTGGTAGCGGAAGAGGAGGCGTATGCGAAATTAAAGGGATTCTTATATTTTTCCGATGGGTTTGGAGACTTCCCCAACCAGCCCTCGGTATATGAAACAGTGTTTGTGATCCCGGAAGAAGATTTTCAGTATCATCCGGTCATTCCTGACTGGGTGACTGTAGCTTGTTTGAAAGAAGAAAGCCTGGACTTAATATAAGTCCAGGCCTTTTTTCAGATTGTTCATTACTGTTTCGACCAAGTGGTCCGGCTTCAGTACGCGGCATTCCGTGCAGTGCTGGGTTGCCCACAGAGCAACCCCCTTGGGGTTGGCGATGAAGCGGAGTTCGATCCACTGATCGGCCTCGCCGGTGTCAGGATCGATAAAGCTGCTGGGGAAGATCATGAAGTTCTTTCCGAAGGCGTCCACTGCATTGTTCAGGCGGGTTCTGCGGATACGCAGCATGATTTCCTCTTTGGAACCACCGTACATGACGGGGTTTTCGTCGCGATAGCGGGCTGGATTGATATCGAAACTCAGCGCCGGTGTTTTTTCCATCAGGACCATGTTGCGGATGCGATCCACGCGGAAAACGATGAAATCTTCGCTTTCGCGGTCAATGGATTTTCCAATCAGGTAATAGTAGCCGTTGGACCAGACGAAGAAGGCGGGATGGATCTGCTGTTCGCTGCGTTTGATATAGTCCAGCTCGTAGACAGAGGCAGATACTTTTTTCGTAGTGTACTGACAGTAGTCGAAAGCGATGCAGCGGTGTTTTTTCAGAG
>JAFOGM010000018.1 GCA_017386805.1 Bacillota bacterium | reverse complement strand
GCTTCAAACAGAATGATGTTGGCGCAGTTAGCCAGATTCAAAGAACGCAGCCGCGTGTCGGCGCTCATGGGGATTCGGATCGCCTTCTCTTCGTGAGCTGCGATGAAGTCCCGCGGCAAACCGGCCGTTTCACGGCCGAAGAGGATCATATCGCCGTCCTTGTACTGTACATCCGTGTGGCGCATTCCGCCTTTGGTTGTAGCTAGGTACATGGTGGCGCCCTCATATTCCTTCATAAAATCGTCCAAACTCTCATGGACGGACAGCGTTACGAAAGGCCAGTAGTCCAACCCAGCCCGCTTCAGGTGCTTGTCATCGATGGAAAAACCCAAAGGCTTTACCAGATGCAGATGCGTTCCTGTAGCAGCGCAGGTACGGGCAATATTTCCCGTATTGGGCGGAATCTCCGGCTCGACCAAAACGATGTGAAGTGCCATAAATTCTTCCTCACTTTATTGGATTTCAAGGAGGATTCACAAAACCCTCCAACATAATTTTCGCATAAACCATCAAAAAAATCAACTCAAAACAACAATTCCGTAAAATTTTTTGCAAAAACGATCACGTTCGAATTGTTCCGAAAACCGTTTACTTTTCCTCAAAACTATACTATAATGTAAATCAAGTATGACATTATGGGGAGGTATACCATGAAAAAGAAATCCATCAAAGTTGGCTTATTAGGTTTCGGCACAGTTGGCGGCGGTACCTATCGTATGCTGACCACCAATGCAGACACCATTTCCTATACCACCGGTGTGTCCATTGAAGTAACAAAGATCCTGGTCAGAGACCTTTCCAAGAAGAGAGATGTTTCTGCTCCGGAGGAACTGTTTACCGAAAATCCGGATGACATCCTGAAAAATCCCGAAATCGACGTTGTTGTTGAAGTTCTGGGCGGCCTCCATCCGGCCTTCGATTATATGGAAGAAGCTATCAAGGCTGGTAAGCACGTCGTTACTGCCAATAAGGCAGTCATCGCTAAGGACGGCCCCTATCTGACTCAGCTGGCTCAGGACAACAAAGTGATCCTGCGTTACGAAGCCAGTGTGGGCGGCGGAATTCCCATCCTGAACGCTCTGTCCACTTCTCTGACTGCCAATGAGTTCACCGAAGTTGCCGGTATCGTCAACGGTACCACCAACTACATCCTGACTCAGATGGCTGAAAACGATATGGACTACGAAGATGCTCTGAAGCAGGCACAGGCCATGGGCTTTGCAGAAGCGGATCCCACCGGCGACGTAGAAGGTTATGATGCTGTCAACAAGCTGTCCATCCTGATCTCCACTGCTTTCGGTCTTCGCGTAGCTCCGGAAGACATTCCCAGAGAAGGGATCACCAACATCACCAAGGACGATATGCTCTCTGCGAAGCAGTTCGGCTACACCATCAAGCTGCTGGCTCAGGCTAAGAGATACAGAAACACTCTGGAATGTTCTGTACAGCCCGCTATGATCCCCCTGGATCACCCGCTGGCTACCGTTAAGAACGAATACAACGCCATCTTCGCAAGAGGAAATGCTGTGGATGATGTAATGCTCTACGGTAAGGGCGCAGGCGCTATGCCCACCGGCAGTGCTGTCGTTGGCAACTTACTGGAAATCGCCAGAGCCTATGTCTTCAGCATCACCGACAAGACCATCCCCACTGCAGTAAACGACAACAAGTATCTGCAGTTCGACGGCGAAGGCCAGAACATGTACTACGTGACCATGCTGGCAGAAGACATGACCGGCGTTCTGGGTAAGATCGCATCTGTTTTCGGCGACGCAGGTATTCCTATCAAGACTTTCGTACAGAAGCCCAGCACCAAGGCAACCGGCCGTTACGTTCCCCTGGTTTACATCCTGGGTGACACCACCAGAGAACGCCTGAACGAAGCCCTGGAAGAAATCCATACCTTCACCTTCGTTAAGGAAATCAAGAGCGTAATTTGCGTTGCAAATCTGGACAACTAATAAAGGAGAAACACAAATGAGTTTATTTAAAGATTGGGAAGATCTGATCTCCAACCAGACAGATGAAAGCTTCCCCGATTTCTGGGAGAAATACAGCTCCACCGAAAAGAAGATCTACAGCGACATTCTGGACAGACCCACCGAAAAGGTGACCGGTACCTTCCAGTCCTTAGTGGACAAGTACGAAGCTGACCCCCTGCTGGTTATGGGCTTCCTGGATGGTATCAACACCTCCCTGCGTGAAGAACAGGATCTGGAATCCATCACCGAAGAAAGTGAAATCTGCCTGGACATCGACATGGAAAAGCTGTTCTTCAACATGCTGGTTGCTGGCGCTGACTATCTGTTCACCCTGCCCCAGTGGGAAACCATCCTGACCGAAGAAAAGAGACTGGAAATCGTTAAGAACTACAAGCGTTCCAAGACCGTTGTTAAGGACAAGGAACCCGGCAGAAACGATCCCTGCCCCTGCGGTTCCGGTAAGAAGTACAAGAAGTGCTGCGGAAAGAACGCATAAGCTTCTTCGACTAATTCAAAAAGCACAAAAGCTGCATCGCAATGATGCAGCTTTTTTCATGCAATTATTTCTTCTTTTTCTTAGCAAAGCCCTTTCCGGATTTCTTTCCGTAAGCGCCATCCTTCTTCTTTCCGAAGGTTTTACCGCTGTGCTTTCCATGACCACCGTCCTCATCCCAGTCACGGCGCTTTCTGTCGCGCTTACTGTCGTAGGGCGGAAGTTCATCCCAGTCACGACGCTTTTCCTTCTTCTTTCCGTCGAAGCGTTCTTTATAGAATTCATCGCGGTCGCCGTGATGTTTCCATCCACCGTGCTCCTTACGGTCGCCATGTCCTCTGTCGTCGCGGAAGCCGCGGTTGCCGTGGCGGTCTTTTTTGTGGCGGAAGATGTTCACCGGCTCCTCATCCAGCTCGGTGCGGCGATAGCTTCTCTTGTCGAACTCATCGAAGGCCATGCCGAACAGGACTGCAGCTACGTCTTCGGCGCTGTACTGCGGGCGGTTGGTGGGATCGAAGCCCAGTTCTTCCAGACCCTCTTCCAGTCCTTCTTCCACGGGGAATTCCATCTTCAGGATTTCTTCCACAATGGGCAGGTATTTCTTATAACGACCCTTATCCAGCTTGGTCTGAACTCTGCGGATGGCCATTTCCACGCGAACCTGTTCCACGTCGGCAATGGTAGGTGCCTTCATGGGCAGGATCTTGGACTTGGTGTAGCGCTGGATGTTTCTCAGGCGGTAGTGATCTCTTCCGAAAACGAAGGAGTAGGACACGCCGGAACTTCCTGCACGGCCGGTACGACCGATGCGGTGTACGTAATATTCTTCATCGCTGGGCAGGTCGTAGTTGAACACCACGTCGATGCCGGTCACGTCGATGCCGCGGGCAGCCACGTCAGTGGCAACCAGCAGCTGCAGCTGTCCCTTACGGAAGCGGCTCATAACGCGGTCGCGTTCCAGCTGCTTCATGTCGCCATGCAGAGCTTCTACGCGGAAACCGCGGTTCTGTAATCCCTGAGTGACTTCATCGGCACGGATCTTGGTGTTGACAAATACCAGACCCAGCTTCACGTTCTTACAGTCTACCAGGCGGCTCAGCAGTTCCAGCTTGTTATGTTCACGCACTTCGATATAGTACTGATCGATGCTGGGAACGGTCAGTTCCTTTTCGATGGTCTGTAAGTGGATCGGCTCTTTCTGATACAGCGTTGTAATTTCCAGAATTTCTTCCGGCATCGTTGCAGAGAACAGCATGGTCTGACGTTCTTCCGGCAGCTGTGCCAGAATCTCATCGATATCTTCACGGAAGCCCATCTTCAGCATTTCATCAGCTTCATCCAGCACCACCATGCGCAGGTTTTCCACCTTCAGAGTGTGGCGACGCAGATGGTCCATAACGCGGCCCGGAGTTCCCACGATGATCTGGGGTCTCTTCTTCAGCGCCATGATCTGGCGATCGATGGACTGACCACCGTAAATAGCCAGAACACCGGCTCCCTTCTTGTATTTCGCTACCTGTTCCAGTTCTTCTGCCATCTGAATGGCCAGTTCACGGGTGGGGCAGAGAGCCAGGACCTGCATCCCGGTCACTTCCATATCCAGACTTTCCACGGCAGGGATCCCGAAGGCACAGGTCTTACCGGTACCGGTACGAGCCTGACCGATGACGTCCTTGCCTTCCAGGATCGGCGGAATAGCCAGGGACTGGATCGGTGTAGCTTCCTCAAAGCCCATCTTATCCAGAGCCTTCAATACTTCCTCCGACAAAGGAAGTTCATTAAAAATCAAACGTTCCATAATCTATCCTTTCAAAAAAACAAGTGTTGTATTTATAAAGCAATAACTTTACTATTATACAACACTTATTTCTAAAAAACTATTTCTTTTTTATGCTTTCAGCCCATGAATCATCAGATCCAACAGGTTTTCATCGGTGTAGTCCTGAATTTCATCGGAAATCAGATCCACCGCAGAGCTGGCGCCCATGAGGGCGGCGGTTGCCAGAGGGATGTTGACGGATCGGAATTCACCGTTCTTCACTCCCTCATTGAGAATTTCGCATACTGTGTCGAACTTGAATTTCAGCATCACCTGAATGGCCTGCTTCAGTCCGGGGAAGTTGGTAAACTCTGTCATCAGCTGGACCGGGTTCAGGGATTTCAAATGGACCTGATCCTTCAGTTCTTCTTCCATATGGATCACCGAAAGCAGCTTTTCCTGACAACCGGTATCTTTCAAATCGCTCAGAATCTTTCTGACCCCTTCTTTGTAATACTCACAGTATTCTTCCAGGATACAGCAGAACAGCGCCTCTTTGCTTTCAAAGTATTCATAGACAGTACCCTTACCAATTCCTGCCGTCCGGGCCACATCGATGATCTTTGTCTTTTCGTAGCCATGTTCCACGAAGACCTGTAAAGCAGCCTCCATGATCAACTGGCGTTTTTTCGATTTATCTCTCATCTTAGCGTTCCTCTGCAGTTTCCATATCCCACAGGTGTTCCAGTTCTGCGATTTCTTCCGCATGCTTCTGCTTTTCAGCCATTCTGCGGTTGTGTCTGTCATCGTTCCATGCATAAAGAACGGGAACCAGAAGCAGCGCACCAACCGTGGAACCTACCAGACCACCCATGATGGATACCCCCATGGGAGCCAGGATCTCACCGCCGTCGCCACGACCCAAGGACATGGGGATCATACCGACGATGGTGGTCAAACTGGTCATCAGAATGGGACGGAGACGGCTTCGACCGGCTTCCACGATGGCATGGTCGCGGTCCATGGTTGCGGAATTGATCTTGATGAATTCCACCAGAAGGATCGCGTTGTTAACAACGATACCAACCAGAATAACCAAACTGGTGAAGGAAATCATGGACAGGCGCATACCGGCGAAGAACAGCGCCAGGAACGCACCGGACATCGCAAAGGGTACGGATACCATAACCAGCAGCGGCAATACGAGAGATTCGAACTGTGCAGCCAGAAGCATGTATACCAGCAGGATCGCCACAACCAGTGCCAGACCCAGCTGCTGGAAGGCGTCAACCATTTCTTCCTGCGCCCCGCCGTTATCGTAATAATAACCTTCCGGGAAGGGATAATTCTGGATGACCTTGTTGACATCCGCAGATACAGAACCCAGGTCACGGCCTTCCACGTAAGCGGATAAGGTCACAACTCTCACCTGATTCTGACGGTTGATCACTGTGGGAGAATTGTCATATTCGAAGTCAGCGATCTGACCCACCGGGATGGAAACGCCCAGCGGTGTGGGGATCATGATCTGCTTCATGTTATCTACGGTCTTACCGTAGGTGTCGTTCAGGGACAGATTGATGGCAATTTCGTTGCCGTCCACCTTCAGATTGGTGGCAGTGCTTCCCGACAGGGAAGATTCCAGCGCACTGGCCAGCTGGTAGGATGTGATACCGAAATTGGACGCTACGGAACGATTCAGCTTTACGCGGATTTCCGGATTTCCTTCTGTTACGTTGATGGAGGCTTCGGAAATTCCGTCGATATCCATCAGGCGGGCAATCAAATCGTTGCCCACGTTTTCCAGAACTTCCAGTTCATCGCCGTAGATGTACAGACCGATATCTGCACCACCAGTCATCATGGAAGTCATGGAAGTTTCGCTGACAGAGATTTCTGCACCAGCGATATCAGAGAATTCCTGTTTGATTTCCTTTGCGATCTCACCCGTGCTGCGGTTACGTTCGGTCTTACCCACCAGAGATACCGACAGCGTGGAGGTGGTGGACTGACCGCCCAGCAGGGAGCTGGAGGCCACATCCAGAGTCAAATGCTTCACTTCCGGAATGGTCAGAAGGTAGGCTTCCATTTCACTTACCATGGCATCACGTTCTGCCAGAGACGCTCCATAGGGAGCTTCCACAGAAACGGTGATCATACCCTGGTCACTTTCCGGAAGCAGTTCTGCACCTACCATCAGCACCAGGCTGAGGGAGATCACGAAGACCAGAATACAGCTGATCACAACCTTTTTGCGCTTGGTCAGTGCCATGGTGATCACCTGGCCATACCAATCCGCTACGTGCTCGATCATGCGGTTGAACTTGGGCACGAAGCGATAGCGATAATGATGCTTACCGATACGCATGTAGTCGGTGTGGACATCATGACTTAAAATTTTGGAACAGAGCATGGGAACCACAGTCATGGATACCACCAGAGACGCCAACAGAGCGAAAATAATGGTAAAACTGAAGTCTTTGAAGACCATACCCGCATAACCGGTACTCAGGGCGATGGGCAGATATACAACCACACTGGTCAGTGTGGAAGCTGCAACCGACAGGAATACCTGCTTACTTCCTTCGATGGAAGCATGGTAGGAGTCTTTCATTCTCTGGTTCATGCTGTAGATGTTTTCCAGAACTACGATGGAGTTATCCACCAGCATACCAACACCCAGGGTCAAACCGCAGAGGGTCAGCAGGTTCAGTGTCATTCCTGTGTACTTCATCAGGACGAAAGTTGCCAGGAAGGATGTGGGGATGGAGATGGCAATGATGGCCGTAGATCCCAGATTTCTCAGGAACAGGAATACTACGACAACCGCCAGGACCCCCCCGGTGATGGCCGACTGAGCCACGGAGGATACCGCCAGCTGAATGAAGTCTGCCTGGTCCATACCGATGGTAAAGGTCAGGTCAGGATTATTCTTTTCCAGAGTAACCAAAGCCTTTCGAATGGCCTTGGACACTTCTACCGTATTGGCAGAGGACTGTTTCATCATGGATACGCCGATGGCGGTCTGACCGTCGATACGGCTGATGGAGTCCTGTTCTTTGTATCGTTCCACAATGTGAGCCACGTCACCCAGGCGAACCACTTCACCGGTTGCCAGGATCATGGGATACTGTTTGATATCTTCTATGGAATCAAATTCACCGATGGTACGAACGATCAGTTCCTTGGAGCCCTTGGCCACGTTGCCGCTGGGCATATTCAGGTTGTCAGCTGCCAGCATCTGCGCAACAGTGGACATGGACAGGCCATAGCCCAGAAGACGTTCCTGATCCAGGATCACTGCAATTTTTTTTTCCAGACCACCGGAAACGGATACGGAAGCAACCCCGCTGGTACGTTCAAAGCCGGAAACAACGCTGTCCTGTACGCGATTGTACAGCTGATCCAGCGGCATATCCCCGGAAACGTATACAGAGATGACCGGTGTGGAATTTAAATTCAATTTCATGATCATGGGATCGGTGGAGTTTTCCGGCAGATATCCTTCGACCATGGCAATTTTTTCACGCATATCCAGGGTAGCGAAGTTCATGTCCGTGTTCATTTCAAACTCGATCATGGTCACGGAACTTCCGGCTGACGTCATTGACGTGATGCTCTTTAAGCCTTCACAGGACGCCAATGCCGCTTCCACCGGCCTTGTAATCATAGTTTCTACTTCTTCGGGAGAAGCATTGGGATAGGAGATCATGGCGATTGCCACCGGAATTTCCATTTCCGGCATCAAGTCCATGGGGATCCCCATAACGGAGGTCACACCCAGCAGGACAACGATCATCAACAGCATGATGGTCGTTACCGGCCGCTTGACCGAAATCGATGAGAACGAGAAGTTCATGGCGGCCTCCTTATTCAACGATATTCACTTCTTCACCAGCCACAACGTAATGCTGACCGGTGGTAACGATGGTCTGACCTTCTGTCAGTCCGGAAAGGATTTCTACGTATTCGCCATTATCCAGACCTGTTTCTACCTTTACATATTCCGGGATCAGATCGTTGAGAACAACCACCTGAGTTTCGCCGTTTTTGATCAAAACCGCGTCAGAGGGAACTGCGATGATATCTTCCTTACTGTTGGAAGTCACGTGCACTTCCGCAAACATCCCTGCCATGAGGCCTTCCTGACCTTCATCGATACCGATGGATACGGGATAGGTAAAGCTTCCCAGGCCAGGAGCCGGAGAAACGGTCTTTACCGTACCGGTGAAATTCATACCGGGGTGCGCCTTTACGGTGATCGCTACGGGATCACCCACCTTGATGCTGCTGATCAGGTATTCGGATACGCTGCAGTTGATTTCCAGAGTGGAGGTGTCGCTGACGGTGGCAACCGGATTTCCGGGGAACTGGCCTACAACGGCGTTCAGTCCGGTCACGTAACCGTCAATGGGCGCAGTGATGGTACCATAGCCAACGGCGGTACCGGCGCTGCCTAAAGCAGCGCTTGCCTGATTCACCTGTTCCTGGGCAGTGGTGTAGGACATCTTCGCCTGTTCCAGAGCCTGCAGAGAAATGGCGCCTTCTGCATATAAGGTCTGCATTCTTTCGTATGTAGTTCTGGCTACTTCCAGCCCTTCCTTAGCCATGTTGTAGGCTGCGGATGCCTGACCGTAGCTGGCGCTGACGGAAGAAGTGTCCAGAGTCACCAGGGTGGTGCCTTCAGTTACGTAATCGCCCACTTCCACATAAACGCCGGTAACTTCCCCCTGCAGAGCCGCTGCCAGGATCACCTGGTTTTCTGCCTGGATGGAACCGGTCAAAGGAGCTGTGGTTTTCAGATCCATGGAAGCTACCTGGTCCACCTTCACGTTCACACGATATTTTTCTTCTTCTTCACCTCCGCCCATGTTGGCGCTGATGATGCGGTAAGCACCGAACAGAACCAGTACTGCGACGATGATGC
>JAFOGM010000160.1 GCA_017386805.1 Bacillota bacterium | reverse complement strand
TCATCCAGTCGACGCCAGGTCATCTGATAGTTATTCTTGATCTGCATGATCTTGTCGCCTTCGCGGAAAACCCGCTCACCGTGTTTCCTTTCCCTCTTTTCCTGGGAGGGCGGATTTAAAATCGCCTGCAGTTCCTGGTTCAGCTGGTGAGTTCCCAAAAATCCCTTTCGAACCGGAGTCATCACCTGGATATCCCGGACAGGATCCAGATCCTCGTAGAAATTGGGGAGTCGGCGAATATTCAGATCCTTGATGGTGGCCAGCATTTCCTTTTCGTTTTCCGTCCGCAGAAGGAAGAAGTCCTTTCCCTTGGCATTCACATCCGGATAGTCACCGCTGTTGATGCGGTGGGCATTGACGACGATCATACTTTCCCTGGCCTGACGGAAGATCTCCGTCAATTTCACAGAATAGATCACTTCGCTGTCGATGATATCACGGAGAACGTTCCCTGCACCGACACTGGGCAGCTGATCCGCATCCCCTACGATGATCAGCCGCGTTCCCGGCTTGATGGCCGAAACCAATCCGTTCATCAAAAGGATATCCACCATGGAAGCTTCGTCGATGATGACCGCTTCGTAATCCAGCGGATCTTCCTCCGTCTTTCCAAAGCGCATGGAATCTTCCCCTTCGGAATAATAGTATTCCAGAAGGCGATGGATGGTGGAAGCCGGATAGCCGGAGGTTTCCGCAATGCGCTTAGCCGCGCGGCCCGTAGGCGCCGCGATTGCCGCATTGATCCCCACCCGCTTGAAGATGCGCATGATGGTATTCAAAATCGTGGTTTTCCCGGTACCGGGTCCACCGGTGATCACCGAGACACCGTTCTTCAGCGATGAGCTGACGGCAAACCGCTGTCCTTCGGACAGCTCCAGTCCCGTTTCTGCTTCGATGCTGGAAATCAGCCGTTCCATTTCCTCGTCATTAGCGATGTGGCTCAGCATGGCGTCGTTCAGTTCCATCAGTTTGGCGCAGACGTTCTGTTCCGCCTTCCAGAGAGCCATGGGGAAGATGACGCTTCGCCCTTCCAGCGTTTCTAAGTGTACATCACCCTCAAAGGCCATCTGCACCGTCATTTCGTAAATATCGTTGGCGGAGATATCCAGAAACTCCGCGGTCTTTTCACAGAACAATTTCTGAGGGATAAACGTATGACCCTCTCCTGTATATGCCCACAGCGCGTACTCGATCCCGCTGCGGATCCGGAATTCCGAATCCTTGGCAATTCCCAGTTTTTCCGCAATGGCATCGGCCTTCTTGAAGCCGATCCCGAAGATGTCATCCACCAGCTGATAGGGGTTTTCTTCCACCGAGCGAATGGTATCGCTGCCGTAGACCTTATACAGCTTCATGGCATAGCTGGGCGAAATCCCATACTGCTGGAAGTACACCGTAATCTGGGCGAATTCCCGGTGGGCTTTATAGGCCTCTGCAACGGAGTTGGCCTTGGCTTCTCCGATCCCGCTGATTTCCATGAGCCGCATGGGGGTTTCTTCGATGATCTTCAAAGTATCTTCCCCAAATCGGTCCACGATCAGTTTCGCCGTCTTTTTCCCGATCCCCTTCAGAAGTCCGGAGGCCAGAAAGGCTTCGATCCCTTCCGCCGTACTGGGCATTTCCTCCGTAAAAGCAGTAAAGGAAAACTGCTCTCCGTAGGTGGCATGGTTCTTCCACACCCCTTCAAAGACGAACGTTCTCCCTTTTTCCGCATGAGGAAGATAGCCCACGGCCACAAAATCCATTTCGGGGTTTTCCACTCCGATCACCGCGTAGCAATTTTCCTCGTTATAATAAATAACTTCTATGATCGTTCCTTTAACTCGTTCCATTATTCCGTATCTGTTGTCGGCTTATATAACTTGCGGTTGTCCAGCGTCCACACGCGATCCGAGAATTCTCCCGGCTTGGTGGCAGCCAGCGCCGCTTCCATATCGAACATCTTGGCATCCATCATATCCAGATAGTGCAGCAGTTCCGCTTCCGGGAACAGCGGCTTCTTGGGGCTTCCGAATTCCGGTTCGTAATGATGGGTCAGGATCATGTGTTCCAGCATGATTGCCTTTTCCTTGGGGATCCCCAGTTCTTCCGCCAGACGATCCACGTACTTCACACCCTGTACCAGATGACCCAGCATCTGGCCTTCGAAGGAATAACCGGAAGCGATACCCAGCTCGTCGGATTCGATTTCGCGGATCTTTTCCATGTCGTGGATGATGACCCCACAAACAACCCAATCACGCTTCAGATTCTTATATACGAGACAAGCCCGTTCTCCCATATCGATCATGCGCTTCATGTGATACAGAAGGCCCCCGTACTGGGAATGGTGGTTCTTGGTGGCTGCCTGATAATAGAGCAGCTTTTCCTTATTTTCTTCCATCATGCGGCGGCTGATGGCCTGCAGGTCGCGATCAGTCATGCGATCGATGGCCTGGCTGATGTAATCATACATGTCATCGGTCTTTTCCGGTGCAGCCTTGATGAAGT
>JAFOGM010000159.1 GCA_017386805.1 Bacillota bacterium | reverse complement strand
TCGCAGCCGGTCTTTTCGATGATCATGTCAGCCACTTCGTCCTTGGACAGTTCGCAGCCTTCCTGCAGCTTGATCTTTACCAGTTCTCTGGTTTCAAAACCGATTTCCATTTCCTTGATGATGTTTTCGGTCATACCGAATTTACCAACGTATACGGTGGGTTCCAGCTCGTGAGCCAGACTCTTTAAATAGCTTCTCTGCTTTCCTGTTAACATTTGTCTTCCTCTCTTTTACGATACTTTGACTTTTATCAGCTGGCATCTGTGAGACTGCTCGGGAGTCCAATACAGATGCTTGAATTTCTAAAATTATACAGACAAAATATTATACCACAGGGAAAAGGGAATTGCACGGAGAATTGTTAGTTTTTTAGCAATTTGAACGAAAATAATTTCTTTTGTACGCAGGTGATTGGTAGGTTTCACTTTTGATTCTTCAGAGAAAAGGCATTTTTACTTTAAATTATTATTATTTTCTGTAAGTATTGACGTAGAAATTTCCGCGTGGTACATTAAAAGTAATGACGTGAGGACATCCCGTCCTCAGAGTGAATGTATTATCGATCCTTCTTCGGACAAGGTCCCAGGAAGGAAATATTGCAAGAGGTGAATTGACATGGGCAAGATTGTAGACCAGTATATCGAAATTGCTAAGAAGAGAAATCCCGGCGAACCGGAATTCATCCAGACCGTTGAAGAAGTTCTGACTTCTCTGGAACCCGTTCTGGAAAGACATCCTGAATACGTTGAAGCAGGTCTGATCGAAAGACTGATCGAACCTGAAAGAGGTATCAGCTTCAGAGTATCCTGGGTTGACGACAACGGTAAGGTTCAGGTTAACAGAGGTTACAGATATCAGTTCAACAGTGCGATCGGTCCTTACAAGGGCGGTCTGAGATTCGCACCGAACGTATATCCTGGTATCATCAAGTTCCTGGGCTTCGAACAGATCTTCAAGAACTCTCTGACCGGCCTGCCCATCGGCGGTGGTAAGGGTGGTTCCGACTTCGATCCCAACGGAAAGTCCGATGCTGAAGTTATGAGATTCTGCCAGGCGTTCATGACCGAACTGTACAGACACATCGGTCCCGAAACCGACGTTCCCGCTGGTGACATCGGTGTAGGCGCAAGAGAAATCGGTTACCTGTATGGCCAGTACAAGAGACTGGTTAACAGATTCGAAGGCGTTCTGACCGGTAAGGGTATCCCCTACGGCGGTCTGAAGGGCAGAACTGAAGCTACCGGTTACGGTATCGTATTCTTCGCTCGTCACATGCTGGAAGCATGCGGTGAAAAGCTGGAAGGCAAGAACGTTGCTATCTCCGGTTTCGGTAACGTATCCTGGGGTACTGCTACCAAGCTGAACCAGCTGGGTGCTAAGGTTATCACCATCTCCGGTCCGGACGGTTACGTTTACGACGAAGACGGCGTTACCCTGGGCGAAAAGGTTGACTTCATGCTGCAGCTGAGAGCTTCCGGTAAGAACATCGTTGCTCCTTACGCAGAAAAGTTCCCGTCCGCTAAGTTCTTCCCCGGAAAGAAGCCTTGGGAAGTTAAGGCTGACCTGTACATCCCCTGCGCAACTCAGAACGAAATCAGAATGGCTGATGCTGAACAGATGGTTGCTAACGGCTGTAAGTTCCTGTGCGAAGGTGCTAACATGCCCACCACCAACGAAGCTCTGGCTTACCTGATGGAAAACGGCGTAGTTGTTGGTCCTTCCAAGGCTGCTAACGCAGGTGGCGTAGCTTGCTCCGCAATCGAAATGTCTCAGAACTCCAGAAAGATGCCGATGGAAGTTGAAGAAGTATACGCTCAGCTGGAAGTTATCATGAAGAACATCCACGACAGCGCTGCTGCTGCTGCTAAGGAATACGGCTTCGGCTACAACCTGGTTGCAGGTGCTAACATCGCAGGCTTCCTGAAGGTTGCAGACGCTATGATGATGCAGGGTATTGTATAATAAATACAAACTCCGCTGATATCAGCACATCACTCAAACATAAAATCCCGGAAGACATCTTCCGGGATTTTTTTCAAAGGAGAGAGTATCCATGAAAATTGCAATGATCCAAATGGAGGTTGTTTATAATAAAGAACAGAACATCGCTCACGCGCTGGAACTGATCGACAAAGCCTGCACGGGAGAAAAACCCGATTTCGTGGTCCTTCCGGAAATGTTCTGCTGCCCCTATTCCAACAAATACTTCCGTGAATACGGGGAAGAACTGAACGGTCCGGCCCAGAAGGCGTTGTCCGAAGCGGCCAAACGTCACGGGATCTACCTGATCGGTGGAAGCCTTCCGGAACTGGAAGAAGACCGCGTTTATAACACCTCTTTCGTCTATGACCGGGAAGGAAAGCAGATCGCCCGTCACAGAAAGGCCCATCTCTTCGATATCGACGTTCCCGGCGGTCAGCGTTTCTTCGAATCGGAAGT
>JAFOGM010000158.1 GCA_017386805.1 Bacillota bacterium | reverse complement strand
TCATCGACTTCTACAAAGAGTGTAAGAAGCAGGGAATCAAACCGATTTTGGGCTGCGAAGTGTATACGGCTGCCCGTAAGCTGACCGATAAGACTCCGGAGTTCGATAAACACCAGGGACATTTGGTCCTTTTGGCCAAGAACGAACTGGGTTACAAAAATCTGATGAAGATCGTATCCGAGGGATACACCCGCGGATTCTACTATAAACCACGCATCGACCACGATGTTCTTCGCCAGTACAGCGAAGGAATCATCGCCCTCAGCGGCTGTTTGGCAGGAAAAGTCCAGAATCTGCTTCTCCATGACGATTATGAAGGAGCGAAGGAAGAAGCTTTGACACTTCTGGAAATCTTCGGAGAAGGAAACTTCTACCTGGAGCTGCAGGATCAGGGTCTGGATGAAGAACTGAAGATCCTGCCCTATATGAAAAAGCTGAGAACGGAGACAGGGATTCCCCTGGTAGCTACCAATGACGTCCACTACGTTCGTCAGGGAGATGCCAAGGCTCACGACGTTCTGATCTGTATCCAGACCGGAAAACTGGTGGAAGATGAAGACAGAATGCGATTCCCCAACGACCAGTTCTACCTGAAACCGGAACGGGAAATGCGAAATCTCTTCCCGGACATTCCGGAAGCCATCGAAAATACACAGATCATTGCTGACCAGTGCAATGTGGAATTGAAGTTCGGTGAGATCCACATTCCGGATTACAAAGTGCCCGGCGGTAAAACTTCCAAAGAATATCTGAGAGAACTCTGCATGAAAGGCGCAAAGGAACGCTACGGAGAATTGACTCAGGAGCTTCTGGAACGCATGGAATACGAACTTCAGACCATTGAAAGCATGGGCTATGTGGAGTATTTCCTCATCGTGTGGGACTTCATAAACTATGCAAGAGAACACCAGATCATGGTGGGCCCCGGCCGAGGATCGGCAGCGGGGAGCATCGTGGCTTACTGCTTATATATCACCAGCATCGACCCCATCAAGTACGGCTTGATCTTCGAACGTTTCTTAAATCCGGAACGTATCTCGATGCCTGATATCGACGTAGACTTCTGTTATGAACGCCGTCAGGAAGTCATCAACTACGTAATCGAAAAATACGGCGAGGATAAAGTTGCCCAGATCGTTACCTTCGGTACCATGAAGGCCAAGGCTGTGGTCCGCGACGTGGGCCGCGTACTGAATCTCAGTTATGCGGAAACGGACGCTGTGGCCAAAATGATCCCCTTCGATTTGAAGATGACTCTGGACAAAGCACTGGAGACCAATCCGGATCTGAAAAAGGCTTACGACAGCGATGAACGGGTTCGTGAACTGATCGATATGGCCAAGGCGCTGGAAGGAATGCCCCGTCATGCCTCCACCCACGCTGCCGGTGTGGTGATCTCCAAACTGGCAATCAACGAATATGTACCGCTGTATTCATCAGATAAAGGGATCTCCACCCAGTTCCCCATGACCACCATTGAAGAATTGGGACTTCTGAAAATGGACTTCCTGGGTCTGCGAAATCTGACGGTCATTCGTGATGCCATCGACCTGATCGAACAGAATCATGGCCGAAGAGTAGACTTCACCAACATGAACTACGACGACCCCAAGGTCTATGAGCTGATTGCCAGCGGCAACACCATGGGTGTGTTCCAGTTGGAAAGCGGCGGGATGCGGCAGTTCATGCGCAACTTGAAGCCGGACTGCTTCGAAGATGTTGTGGCGGGAATTTCCCTGTACCGACCGGGTCCCATGAGTTCGATCCCGACCTATATTGAAAATAAGAAAAATCCGCAGAACTCTCAGTACATCGATGAGTCTCTGCGTCCCATCCTTTCCGTGACTTACGGTTGCATGGTTTACCAGGAACAGGTTATGCAGATCGTGCGTGACCTGGCTGGATATACCTATGGCCGAAGTGACCTGGTACGTCGTGCTATGAGTAAAAAGAAGCGCGACGTCATGGAGAAGGAAAGAGAATATTTTATCTACGGAAAGACAGCAGAGGATGGAACTGTGGAAATCCCCGGCTGTGTGCGCAACGGTGTTTCGGAACGGGCTGCCAATGAGATCTACGATAAGATGATCAGCTTCGCGGAATATGCCTTCAACAAGTCCCATGCGGCGGCGTATGCAGTTTTGGCATATCAGACGGCCTGGTTGAAATACTATTATCCTGTGGAATTCATGGCTGCGCTGATGACCAGTGTCATGGGTGATTCCGCATCGGTTGCGAAATACATTCGAAATTGCAGTGAAATGGGAATCGAAGTCCTGCCTCCGGACGTCAACGAAAGTGACAAGAAGTTCGGTGCCACAAAGGATGGAAAGATCCGTTTCGGCCTTTTGGCTGTAAAGAACGTGGGTGAAGGTGTCATTGATGAAATCGTCAAGACCCGCCGGGAAAAAGGAAAGCCTGGGGATATCTTCCGTTTCATCGATCAGATGAACATCCATGAAGTAAAGAAAAATGCGGTGGAAAGCCTGATCAAATCCGGAGCGACAGATTGTCTGGCCGGAAACCGAGCCCAGAAGCTGGCTGTCTATGAAAGCCTCCTGGAATCGGCTCAGAACAGTGCCAGAAAGAACATCGAAGGCCAGATGAGCCTCTTCGATTTTGGAAGCCCCGCAGCAGAAACCACCAACCTGGGTCATCAGCTGCCTCAGGCTGCGGAATTCGAACACGCGATGCTGATGTCCATGGAAAAGGAAATGCTGGGCGTGTATCTGACCAGTCATCCGCTGGAAGATGTGGCGGATAAAATCAAGAGCCTGGCCACTCTGACCACGGAAGATCTGGCCCATGCGGAAGAAAATCCAGAGATCCGTGACGGCATGGAAGTCGTTATGGCAGGGATCATCACCAATAAAAAGACCATGATCACCAAGAAGGGAACCATGATGGCCTTTATTCAGATGGAAGACCTGTACGGTGAAGTAGAAGTCATCGTCTTCCCCAACGTTTACGAACAGGGTAAGGCGTACATCCGCGAAGATGGTATCGTTGTGGTCAAAGGTACGGTGAACTTCAAGGAAGAAGAAGCACCTAAGATTTTAGCTAATAAGATCTTCGACCTGCAGGACTGCGAACCGGCGAAGCCGGCTGCCGGAGCAGCAAAGGCGATCCGACCGGCAGATGACCGTGTGGTAAAGCTGGTGATTCCCAGAGGAACGGTCTGGAGAACGGCGCTGACGCAGCTGGGAGACATCCTGAAGCGCTACAAGGGCGATGTTCCCGTCTGGATCCTGGTGGAAGAAACCGGACAAAAGTTAAAAACAAATCCCGACATGTGGGTAGAACCTGGTGAGTATTTCTATGCACAGGTCAAAGCTCTGTTGGGAGCAAATTGTTTAAGATAAAGAAGAAAGAGAGATGGATTCGTATGAAGAGAATTGGAGTATTAACAAGCGGCGGTGACGCGCCGGGTATGAATGCAGCCATCCGTGCTGTTGTTAGAACTGCCATTGCAGAGGATATGGAAGTTTACGGAATCGAACGAGGCTATGAAGGTCTGATCAACGGTGAAATCCGTAAGATGGAGATGTCTTCCGTTGGGGATATCATTCACAGAGGCGGTACCATCCTGAAGACTGCTCGAAGCGAACGCTTCATCACACCGGAAGGTTTCCAGAGAGCGCTGGATATGATCGAAAACTTTGGCCTGGAAGGTCTGGTTGTCATCGGCGGTGACGGTTCTCTCACCGGTGGTCTGGAACTGACCAGAGCAGGCGTTCCTGTCATGGGTCTTCCCGGCACCATCGACAACGACCTGGCTTACACCGATTTCACCATCGGTTTCGATACCACCGTTAAC
>JAFOGM010000157.1 GCA_017386805.1 Bacillota bacterium | reverse complement strand
GAAAGCATCGGCATCGTAATCCGCCAGAGCCTCTCTGCGGCGTTCCAGCATGTGAAGAACTTTCTCCTCCGTCCAGTCCGGTAAAAAGTCTACGTCGATCATATATTTTTCATTGCGCCCATCCTTCATATTTCCGGTGAACACGATATGTCGGCTCAAATTAAAGACACAGATCCCGGAAAGCCCGCTGTCGGTGAACTGCACCTCGCCGCGATCTTCCGCCACCAGTTCGTCTTCCGCATCACCCTCTGCATTACCGCGGAGAGGTACCTTCCACAGGCTGACCTTGGCCTGAGAGCGAACGCCCTTCCATTCCTTCTTCCAGGCATCTCTTCCCTCGCCTTCGTCCGTCTTACAATTCACGGCAACCAACGCCGGCCGGATCTTTACCATATCGTGACCGAAGTTCTTTGCGAAGGTATATCCATCCCCCTGGCAGCCGTACTGACCGCCAGCCTTACCGCCAGCTGCTACGATCAGCTTATCTGCGCAGATGGTTTTTCCGTTCTTTAAAGTGATGTCGAATTTTGTCGAATAAGATACTTCCTCCACCACGGCATTTCTCTTTACCTTGACCCCCAACTGGTCCAGCTTTCGCTCCAGTGCCTGGGTCACCGTAGCGCCCTGACCGGAATGAGGGTAGACTCTTCCTTCGTCTTCCACCCGGTACAAGATCCCCATGGAATCGAATAACTGGATCACATGCAGCGGATTCATGGCGTCCATGGCCGGTTTGGTAAACTCTGCACTGGTACCGTAGTCCGTGGGCAATGCCAGCGTATTGGTGAAGTTGCATCGGCCATTGCCTGTGGCCAGCAGTTTTCGCCCCAGAATATCATTGCGCTCCAGAAGTACCACTTCGCCATCCGGGAGCTGCGATTTCGCAGCGATTGCCGCCATCATACCGGAGGCTCCGCCGCCGATAACGATGACATCATATATGGTTTCGTGCGCGTCTTTCCGCATCGTTTGTTCCTTTCTCCGTTCGAAGAACAGCCCCGGTGTCTGTGAAAAAAAGCCACAATACACCTATCTTAAGCTTCAGTATAACAAATCAAAAATCAATGGACAAGTCCCTGTTGTTCAGGAAAAAAGTATGGTATAATATTGCAGTCAAACGACACCTTCCCGCTCCGGCGGAACCATAAATATAAAAGCAAGAGAGGTAGTTACTATGAAAGCTGTCATCACCGTTATCGGAAAAGACCGCGTAGGGATCTTAGCCAGTGTCAGCGGCGCCTGCGCAAAGCACAACGTCAACGTTCTGGAAGTAACTCAGAACATCCTTCAGGGTCTGTTCTCCATGATCATGGTTGTGGACGTAACCAACGCGGATATGGAAATCGACGTTCTGGCTCAGGAATTCGCTAAGCTGGGCGAAGAGCTGGGTATGGACATCCGCTTCACCAGAACCGAACTGTACGATGCGATGCACCACATCTAAACGCACGCCGAATCATAAAAATAAAGGAGTATGTTTCCTATGCTGAATACAAATGATATCTTAGAAAGTATTCGCATGATCTCTGACGAAAATCTGGACGTCCGTACCGTCACCATGGGGATCTC
Organism: Bacillota bacterium; assembly: GCA_017386805.1. GTDB lineage: Bacteria > Bacillota > Clostridia > Peptostreptococcales > Anaerovoracaceae > RGIG446. The sequence goes on along the minus strand of JAFOGM010000157.1, from coordinate 714 downwards.
CCTGCTGGACTGCGCCGATCCGGATCCGAAGAAGGCCTGCGAAAAGATCTATAATAAAATTACCACCAAGGCGAAGGACCTGGTAAAGACCGCTGAAAAGATCAGCGCTGCCTACGGGATCCCCATCGTCAACAAGCGCATCAGCGTAACCCCCATCGCTATGCTGCTGGGCTGCGCTCCCGATGCCAACCCGGTGGACTACGCCCTGACTCTGGATAGAGCAGCCAAGGCCGTAGGCGTCAACTTCATCGGCGGTTTCTCCGCCCTGGTCCACAAAGGCTTCTCTGCTGGCGACCGCGAACTGATCGAAGCCATTCCGGAAGCTTTAGCGAAGACCGACTTCGTATGTTCTTCCATCAACATCGGTTCCACCAAGAGCGGTATCAACATGGATGCCGTAAAGCTCATGGGCGAAATCGTAAGAAAGACTGCAGAGATCACCGCAGATAACCAGTGCATGGGTGCTGCCAAGCTGGTGGTATTCTGCAACGCTCCCGAAGACAACCCCTTCATGGCCGGTGCCTTCCACGGTCCCGGTGAACCGGACTGCGTCATTCACGTTGGCGTCAGCGGTCCCGGTGCCGTTCGTGCTGCTCTGGCGAAAAACGCCAAGGGTCTGAAGACCGACGAAGTTGCCGAACTGATCAAGCGCACCGCCTTTAAAATCACCCGTATGGGTCAGCTGGTTGGTAACCTGGTTTCCAAAGAACTGGG